>CAZRGD010000185.1:0-5616 GCA_964599505.1 uncultured Nitrospirota bacterium
GTACCGGCTCCTATCTGCCGGAGCAGGTCCTCACCAACGCCGACCTCGAACAGCGGGTGGAGACCTCCGATGCGTGGATTGTGGAGCGCACCGGGATCCGCGAGCGCCACATCGCCGCGGCCACCGAGCAGTGCTCCGACCTGGCGATCGCCGCCGCTCGGCGGGCGATCGAGGCGGCGGGGATCGCGGCCACGGAGATCGACCTGGTGGTGGTCGCCTCGGCGACCCCGGACATGGCCTTCCCCTCCACCGCCTGTCTGGTGCAGCAGGCCCTCGGATGTGGGCCGGTCCCCGCCTTCGACCTCTCGGCGGCCTGTTCCGGCTTCGTCTATGCCCTCACCGTGGGCGACCAGTTCATCCGCGGCGGGGCAGCCAAGACCGTCCTGGTGATCGGCTCCGAGGTCCTGTCGCGGATCGTCGACTGGTCGGATCGCACCACCTGCGTCCTGTTTGGCGACGGCGCCGGGGCTGTCATTTTGCAGGCGACGGAGACGGGCCACGGCCTCCTCTCTTCCCACCTCCACGCCGAGGGCAAGCTCGCCGACCTCCTCATGGTCGCCGCTCCCGGCAAGCGCCACCCGGGGACCGGCGAGGTCTTCGCCATCGAAGGGGCGTTGATCCAGATGCGCGGCAACGAGACCTTCCGGGTGGCGGTGCGTACCCTCGGTGAGGCGGTGGGCGAGGCCCTGGCGGCCAACCACATGGCGCCGGAGGACGTGGACTGGCTCATCCCTCACCAGGCGAACATCCGGATCATCGAGGCGACCGCCAAGCGCCTCGGTCTGCCCATGGAGCAGGTGGTGGTGAACGTCGACCGGGTGGGCAACACCTCCGCCGCCTCCATTCCCATCGCCCTCGACGAGGCGGTGCGCGCCGGTCGGCTCCGGGAGGGTCAGATGGTCCTCCTGGAGGCGTTCGGCGGCGGCCTCACCTGGGGTGCGGTGGTGATGCGGTGGTAATTTTTTCGTGGTCCGGGGGGATACGAGCTCTCCCAACCTCTCTCGATTATTCCGGTCGTCCCCCAACTCCGCCCCGTTTCTTCACCCCGGACCGCGAAAAAAATGAATACGCTCCTCTTCCCCGGACAGGGAGCCCAGGCCGTGGGCATGGGCCAGGCCCTTGCCGACGCCTTTCCCGCCGCCGGTGACACCTTTGCCGAGGCCAACGACGCCCTCGGTTTCGACCTGACCCGCCTCTGCTTCGAGGGGCCGGCCGACGAGCTCGCCCTCACCGAGAACACCCAGCCGGCGATCCTCACCTGCTCCATCGCCGCCTACCGCGCCTTCCAGGGGGCGGGGGGCGAGGTGGCGTGTGGCTTCGTCGCCGGCCACAGCCTCGGCGAGCTCACTGCCCTGGTGGCCGGCGGCGCCTTCTCCTTCGCCGACGGGGTGCGGCTGGTGCGCGCCCGCGGCCGCTTCATGAGCGAGGCGGTTCCCCCGGGCGAGGGGGCGATGGCGGCGGTGATCGGCCTCGACCGCGCCCAGGTGGAGGATGTGTGCAGTGCGGTCGCGGGCGACGTCTGGCCGGCGAACTTCAACTCTCCGGAGCAGACGGTGATCGCCGGCCGTGCCGCGGCGGTGGCCTCGGCAGGTGAGGCAGCGCTGGCCGCGGGGGCGAAGAAGGCGGTGCCGCTTCAGGTCTCCGGCCCCTTCCACACCCCCCTCATGGTCCCCGCCGGCGAGCGCCTCGCCGAGGCGCTGGCGACGGTGGCGATCCAGGCGCCGTGCTGCCCCCTGATCAACAACGCCGAGGCGGCGCCGCTGACCGACCCGGAGGAAATTCGCGCCTCCCTGGTGCGCCAGATCTCCTCACCGCTTTTGTGGGTCGAGTCGGTCCAGCGGCTGGCGAACGAGGGGGTGACGCGTGCCTACGAGCTCGGCCCCGGCCGGGTGCTTGCCGGCTTGATCCGCCGTATCGACCGTCGGATCAAGACCGTCTCCATCGCCGACCCGGCGACCCTGGAGAAGGCGCTCGCTCGGTAGACCAGGGGGGGGAAGGGGGGCGTCGTCCACCCCTGCCGAACAGGGGCAGGGCATTGGGGCCACCTTTTCGCGGGTGGCGCCTGCCGTCACAATTGCCGATCTGCTGCGTCGTCGATCTCACCAACCCCGTCCCAAGGAGCCCCCATGTCTCTTCGTGACCGTGTCGCCCTCATCACCGGCGGTGGCCGCGGCATCGGCCGTGCCATCGCCGATTGCCTCGCCGACGCCGGTTGTCGCATCGTCATCGCCGATGTCGACCAGGGGGAAGCGGAGCAGGCGGCGGCCGAGGTGGGGGTGGCGCACGAGGTCGACGCCCTCGGTGTAGGGGCGAACGTTGCCGACGCGAGCTCGGTGAAGGCGATGGTGGGTGCGGCGGTGGAGGCGTTCGGCTCCCTCGACATCCTGGTCAACAACGCCGGGATCACCCGCGACGCCCTCCTCCTGCGGATGAAGGAGGCGGATTGGGACCAGGTCCTTACCGTGAATCTGAAGGGCGCCTTCCTTTGTACCCAGCAGGCGGCGCGTCCGATGTCGAAGGGGCGGTGGGGGCGGATCGTCAACATCGCCTCCATCGTCGGGGCGATGGGCAACGTCGGGCAGGCGAACTACGTCGCCGCCAAGGCGGGGCTCATGGGGCTGACCAAGACCGTGGCGCGGGAGTACGCCGCCCGTGGCATCACCTGCAACGCGGTCGCCCCCGGCTTCATCGACACGCAGATGACCCAGGCCTTGAGTGACGAGATCCGCGAGGGGCTGCTGGCGCAGATCCCCATGAATCGCCTCGGAAGCTCCGAGGACGTGGCCCACGCCGTCGCCTTCCTGGCGAGCGAGGAGGCGGGGTATATCACCGGCCAGGTCCTCCACGTCAACGGCGGCATGTATATGTGACCATTTTTCGCTGCGCGAAAAATGAAGAGGGGCGGCGCGGCGCACCGCTGCCCTTAGATTGCTCCATTCCCCGGTAAGAGCATTGTTGGGAAGCTCGCCATGCTCCCCGCGCAAGTCGCGTCGCCCAACCTGCGAGCCAGCGCCCCCTTCGTTTTTCGCGTAGCGAAAAACGTCGCGTAGCGAAAAACGCCTCATTGACCCCCCCGCGCCCCCCCTTTACCCTCTCGGCCGCTGCCGTAAACCCCTCGCTCTAGGCGAAGGAGAAACACATGGAAGACAAGGTAAAGGCCATCATCGCGGAACAGCTTGGCGTCGACATTGAGCAGGTGAAGCAGGAGACCTCGTTCGTCGACGACCTCGGCGCCGACTCCCTCGATACGGTGGAGCTGGTGATGGCGCTGGAGGAGGAGTTCGGAATCGAGATCCCGGACGAGGAGGCGGAGAAGATCACCACCGTCAAGGATGCGATCGACTTCGTGACCGCCCACAAGGGTGATGACGCGTAGGACGCCCCTATGCGTCGCCGCGTTGTCGTTACCGGTCTCGGCATCGTCTCCCCGGTGGGTATCGGGGTGGCGGCGTCGTGGTCCGCCCTGCTCGCCGGCAAGAGCGGGATCAGCCGGGTCAGTCGCATCGACCCGGAGGCATATCCATGCCAGATCGCCGGTGAGGTGGACGGGTTCGATCCCGATCTCTACTTCCCGAAACGGGAGCAGAAGAAGGTCGATCTCTTCATCCAGTACGGCATGGCGGCGGCGATGGAGGCGATGGAGGACGCCGGCCTCACCCTCGAGGGTGAGCTGGCGGACCGTGCCGGGGTTTGTGTGGGCGCCGGGATCGGCGGGCTAAGCACCATCGAGCACTACGGCCACGTGGTTCACACCAGGGGGCCGCGGCGGATCACCCCGTTTTTCATCCCGATGTCGATCATCAATCTGGTGGCCGGCCACATCTCCATCCGCTTCAACGCCCGTGGCCCGAACCTCTCACCGGTGACCGCCTGTGCTACCGGCACCCACGCCATCGGCGACGGCGCCCGGCTGATCCAGTACGGCGATGCCGATGTGATGATCTGCGGTGGTGCCGAGGCGCCGGTCTGTCGCCTCGGTCTCGGTGGCTTCGGCGCCATGAAGGCCCTCTCCACCCGCAACGATGAGCCGTTGCGGGCGAGTCGCCCCTTCGACGCGGAGCGTGACGGCTTCGTCATGGGCGAGGGTGCGGGGGTCGTGGTCCTGGAGGAGATGGAGCGGGCCAAGGCACGCGGTGCGCGGATTTACGCCGAGGTGGCCGGCTATGGGATGAGCGGCGATGCCTACCACATCACGACGCCGGCGCCGGATGGCGAAGGGGCGCAGCGTTGCCTGCGTGCCACCCTGAAAGATGGCTCCATCGCCCCGGAGACGGTGACCTACATCAACGCCCACGGCACCTCCACCCAGGCGAACGACAAGAACGAGACGTGCGCCATCCGTGCCGTCTTCGGCGACCACGCAGATCGTCTGGTGGTCTCCTCGACGAAGTCGATGACCGGCCACCTTCTCGGCGCTGCCGGCGGCATCGAGGGGGTGATCCTCGCCAAGGCGATTGCCGAGGGACATGTGCCGCCGACGATCAACTACGAGAATCCCGATCCGGCGTGTGATCTCGACTACTGCCCGAACGAGGCGCGCGACCTCGCCATCGAGGTGGGGATCAGCAACTCCTTCGGCTTCGGCGGCACCAACGCCTGCCTCGCCCTGCGGCGTGTCTGATCCTACTCCGGGGTCGCCGTACCCGAGCGCCGATCTGGAGGCGCGTCTGGGCCACCGCTTCCGCGACCCGCACCTCCTGGTTCGTGCCCTGACCCACCGCTCCGCCGCCCGTGAGCAGGGGCTGGGGGCGGAGGAGACCAACGAGCGGCTCGAGTTCCTCGGCGACGCGGTCATTCAGCTCATCGTCTCGGACCTCCTCGTCGCCTGCCACCGCCACGCACCCGAAGGCGACCTCTCCCGCTGGCGTTCGCGCCTCGTCTGTCAAACATCCCTGGCCGAGGCGGCCACCATTCTCGGCCTCGGCGACGATCTGAACCTCGGCGCGGGGGAGGCGCGCAGCGGCGGCCGGGAGAAGGGGTCGCTCCTGTGCGCGGTCTACGAGGCGGTGGTGGGTGCCCTCTACCTCGACGGCGGCATGGAGGTGGCGCGGGCGCTGGTCCACCGCCACCTCGCCGCCGGCGCCGCCGATCCGGAGGGGTTGGCTGCCGGCTGGGACGCCAAGGGGAGGCTGCAGGAGGTTACCCAGGGGCGCTACCGCCTCTTGCCACACTACGAGGTGGTGGAGGCGAGCGGCCCCGACCACGCCCCCCACTTCCGGGTCGCGGTGTGGCTCGGCGAGCGCCGCCTCGGCGATGGCGAGGGGGGAAGCAAGAAGGCAGCGGAGCAGGCCGCCGCCGCCCGCGCCCTGGAGGCGCTGGAACAGGGGTAGGAGGGGGGCCGTGCCCCCGACCCGGAGGGGGCTTGCTTCGGGTTTGATCCAGGTGGATAGCGCGCCTCCCCTGATTCCTGATCGGGGGCATGGCCCCCTCCTACCACGGGAGCCGTGGGGGTCGGTCGAGGGCCCGGCCTGGTGCGGGGTTGATCGTTGCCGCATCAGACCGTGTGGGGCGGGACGCCCCACACGGTCTGATGGAGGGCGATAGCCCTCCATCCACGGGGGATGAAGCCAGCCGGACCTGTGGGGGCTGGCGAGGGGGGCGCGTGGCGTCCCCCTC
>CAZRGD010000186.1:0-5586 GCA_964599505.1 uncultured Nitrospirota bacterium
CCCCACCCCCTGCTTCTCAACCTCTGCCGCCAGGGCACGCCGGGCAATCCGGGTGATCACCACGGTCACCGCCGCCGTCGCCGCCAACCCCACGAGGAGCATGGCGAGCTTGGCCCCTCCGCCGCCACCACCGCCACCCGCAGCGATCTCGGCCAGCGACCCGGCGGCGGTGCCGAGGTAGACGAACATCACCGTCGCCGGCGCCATGCCGATCCACGAGGCGAGCACATAGTCACGCAGGGAGACGCGAGTCACTCCGAGGGCGTAGTTGAGTAGGTTGAAGGGAAAGATCGGGGAGAGGCGCAGGAGGAGGACGATCTTGAAGCCGTGGTGGGCCACCGCCTTGTCGATCGCGGAAAAACGCGGGTGGGCGGCGATCCGCGACCCGACCCAGCCGCGCGCCACGGTACGCCCGAGGAGAAAGGCGGCGGCGGCACCGGCCACCGAGCCGGCCATCACCGCAGCCACCCCAGGGAGCAGCCCGAAGGCGAAGCCGGCGCCGAGGGTGAGGATGGAGCCGGGGAGCAGCAGGACGCACGCCACCACGTAGACCGCGGCGAGGGAGATCGGCCCCCAGACGCCGACGCCGCGGCTCCACGACAAGAAGGCGAGGAGCCACTCGCGCACTGGGAAAAGGTAGAGGGCGGCCGCGATCGCCGCCACCGCCACCGCGGCGACGGCGACACGACCACCCATTTGGAACCCCACCCCCCCCCGAGGGACGGCCGCAGGAGGAGGGGAGGACGGGTCGTCCTCGCCGGAAGGGGAAGGGGATGGGTCGGCGGGGAGAGAGGCAAAGAGCCGCTCCCGCCCCACCTCAGGGGAAATATGGAGGGTGTCGCACAGGGTGAGGAACCGCGGACTGGCCAGCGCCGTGAGGGCTGCCTGCTCTTCGGGATCGCGAGCGAGACGAGCCCGAAGCTCGCTGACCCACGCCACGTCCGCCGGCGCCGGCGCCTCGCTCTCGAAGGTGGAGAGGAGATCCGCCAGGGTGGAGGTCGTCCCGTGAATCACGGGATACGGCAAGGCGGCAGCGGTAGCGGTGGGCTTCATGGCGGTGTCTCGTGGTTGCTCCATCTGCGTGAGCCACAGCAACCGGTGTGCCAACTCCGGCACACGGGGGCCGAAGCTAGAAATAGCAACCACTTGCCCGCAACCCGCCCAATCGACGCCGCCTCCGTCCCCCACCCCGGTCGACCGAATCGCGCTACCGGTTGTCGATTGGGACGACGAGGGAGACGAGTGGATCCATAATCGTCGGTTCAACATTTTCCGGTCGATGTCACCGGTGTCGTAGGTGATAAGACCGGGATCGTGAGCCACATGAAAGGTGGTGGGTAGGAGCGGGTTGCACCCGCGAACCAGGCCCGTAGGGGCTGCCGCGCCAACGGTGCGGATCGGGGGTACAACCCCCTCCTACCCGATACCCGAACGCCGCGTTGCACGCCCGATACCCGCGTCCCCCGCATCACGCCATCGAGACAAGGAGGAAGACCTCACCCGTCAGGTGGCGATGTTGTGGCGATTGAGCTTGGTATACAGCGACCGCAGGCTCACCCCGAGGAGCTTGGCCGCCCTGGTCTTGTTGCCGTCGGCCAGGGCCAGGGCCTCCTCCAGGTGGCGCCGTTCGAGGTCGGCAAGGGGGGCAAAGGGGGCAGAGCCGTCTGGAGCCTCGCTCACCGCCGGTGTGGGGTTGGCAACGGATCGCGGCGACAGGGCGGGACCGCCGCCCAGGGGCGGTAGGTCGGCGAGACGGATGACGCCGCCACTCGCCATGATCAGCCCGCGCTCCAGGGCGTTGAAGAGCTCGCGCACGTTGCCCGGCCAGTGGTGCGCCTTCAGGGCCGCCATCGCCTCCCCCTCCACCTCGGTCCCCGGCGCCCGGCGGGCGAGGTAGCTCGCCACCAGCTCCGAGATGTCGTCACGCCGATCGCGCAGGGGCGGCACCTCGATGGTGAAGACGTTGAGCCGATAGTAGAGGTCGCCGCGGAAGTGGCCGCTCTCCACGTCGGCGGCGAGGTCGCGGTTGGTGGCCGCCACCACCCGCACGTCGAGATTCCGCGACTTGGCCTCACCGAGCCGCTTTACCTCGCCGCTCTCCAGGGTGCGGAGGAACGCCTTCTGGACCTCCAGCTCCATCTCCCCCACCTCGTCGATGAACAGGGTCGAGCCGTCCGCCTCCTCGAAGAGGCCCGGGCTCGCCGCGTCGGCGCCGGTGAAGGCGCCCTTGGCGTGGCCGAAGAGCTCGTTGCTCAGCAGGGTCGCCTGCAGGGCGCCGCAGTTCACCGTCAGCATCGGTGCCGTACCGCGGGCACTGAGACGGTGGATGTCGTGGGCGATGAGCTCCTTGCCGGTGCCGCTCTCCCCGAGGATGAGGACGGTCGAGTCGGTGGGCGCCACCCGCTCGATGAGGCGGCGCACCTCGGCCATCGCCGGCGAATCGCCGACGATCTCCTGGTGCGGCTCGCGGCGGCGCAGGAGGCGCCGGAGCCGCTCGTTGTCCCGGGCCAGGGCGCGGTGCTCGTACGCCTTACGCACCACCGCCTCCACCTCCGCCACCTCCGCCGGCTTCTGTAGATAGTCGTAGGCGCCCTGCTTCATGGCCTCCAGGGCGGTCTCCACGGAGGCGTAGGCGGTGACCATCACCACCTCGGGCGGCTCGTCGCGCTCGAGGGCACGGGCAAGGAAGGTGAGGCCGTCCATCCCCGGCATGACGATGTCCGAGAGGACCACGTCGAAGGGGCGCTCCTCCAGGAGGTCGAGGGCGGTCTCGCCGCGGGTGGCGGTGGCCACCTCCATCCCCTCGCGGCGAAAAATCCGCTCCAGCGTCTCCAGAAAGAGCGGCTCGTCGTCGACGATGAGGAGGCGGATGGGTGGGGCCATCGGAAGACACGGGAATGGAGGTGAGGAATGTGGGGACGGTCCATCTTCGCGTCTCAGGGAGTCGTGCCACAACCGGCGGTCCACCGGTTAGGAGCCGGCTCCCGCCGGCGATTCAGGCCCGAAGGGCCTGCCGCGGCCACAGGCCGCGGATCAGTACACAGAGGCGTCGTGGAGGGCATCGACGACGGTCTTGAGGATCATCAACAGATGGAGGAACTCGCCGCCGGTGAGCTCGGGAGCGCCGTCGTCGTCGCCCTCCGCGGCGAGGGCCGCAGCCACGTACTGGAGGACCGCCGGCTCGCTGCCGGTGGAGAGGTCGGGCGGCATGATGCCGGTGGCCTCGTTCATGGAGGCGACCACCCGCTTCACCATCTCCTGGTTGTCGCGCAGGAAGCCGTCGAAGCGGGCGGGGTCCACCGATTCGATCTCCAGGGCCGGGCCACTGTGGAAGATCTCGAAGATCACCGTCGCGAGGTAGAGGGCGAGGGGCCGCACCTCCTCGCGCAGCTCGCCGGTGGAACCGAGGACGAAGGCGGCGAGCTCCTCCTGCTCCCCGATCCAGCGGTCGAGGAGCTCCTGCACCGTATCGCCCTCGGACTGAGAGACCCGGTAGAGGGTCGCCTCCACCACGGCGCGTGAGATCGGGGTCGGGGCTGCCATCGACGTTCTCCAGAGTAGGCCTGACGAACCGGCCGGTTAGTTTTCCTCGCCGCCCGCCGTTCGGCGCCAGACACAGAGACGACCCGCCGGGTCCGCCACGACCGCCAGGGGCGTCGCCCCTTCCATGCCGGCAAGCCGGTCGGCACCGCCGCGCTCGGCAAACAGCAGCGCCACACCGCCGGGGACGAGGAGGGCGTGGAGGCGACGACGGGTCCGCTCGCCGCCGCGCCGGCCGCCACCGGCAAGGGCGGCGACCACGGTGAAACCGAGCCGCCCCTCAGGGAGGAGCCGCTCGGGAAAGGTGAGCTCCAGATACAGCAGGCCGCGGTCGCGCGCCCAGGCGCGGGCGTGGTCGCACCACGCCGCCCCCTCGATCGCCGCACCGCCGTTGCCGCGCACCTGCGCCACCGCCTGCTCGACGCCGTCCCACGGGATCGGCTCGCCGGCGAGCCAGGCGTTGACCACGTCGGCGCCGAGACGGGCCCGCGCCTCGGAGCGGCGCACCGCCTCCGGGATGTGGGCACCGGCGGCGGCGACCTGCTGGAGGTGGAGATCGCGACGCACCATGCGCAGGTGCTCGCGAAAGGTGTGGTCGAAGAGGTTCGCCTGGCCGGGCCGCGGCCGGCGCGCGGCCAGCGGCCGGGCAAGCTCGGTGAGCGGCGCCGCGGACCGCCAGTCTCCGGCAATGAGCCGCCGGGCGAAGTCCGGGTCGGCGGCCGCGGGCGCCATCGCGGTGAGGGGGCAGAGGAGCAGCGCCGGGTCGTTCGTCGCCTCCGCCACCGCGTAGAGGCCGCGCCGCACCGCCGCCCGAACCTCGGCCATCTCCTCCGCCTCCGACCACCCGGCCCACGGGCTCACATAGCCGGAGGTGGCGACCACCGCCTCGGCGACCCGCGCCACCCAGACCGCCAGCCGTCCGCCGCGGCCGGGGGCGAGATCGAGGAGGGTGATCCCCGCCACCGTCGCCTCCTGGGCGGCGAGCCGCTGGTCGAGGTGGGCCCAGGCAGTGCGTGCCTCCGCCCCCGCCTCGCCGACCCCGTGGGCGCCGCCCAGGGCGGCAACCACCGCCTGGTGGCCGGCGGCGAGATCACCCGCCACCCGCGCCACCGCGTCGTCGGCGAGGCGGTACAGCACACCGTCCTGCGCCTGCTCGGCCGCGCTCCGTCTCCCCTCCCAGCCACGCGCGAAGTCGACCGGGGTAAGCCCCGCGAGGAGGTCGCGCGCCTCCGTCCCGAGCGCCTCCGAGAGATGGTCTACCGCCGCCTCGCCGCCCGCACCCCACCAGTCGGCGAGGGGAACACAGAAGGCGTCGGCCGCTGTCTCGGGCCAACCCTGCGCCAGCAGACCGTCTACTACCTTGAGCTGCCAGCCATCGCCGCCCTGTACATAGGCGTCGAGGGCGGCGGCGAGATGCGGGCTACGGCCGGCGAGGTGGGCGAGGAAGGCCCACCGATCCAACGGCGAGACCGCGGAGTCGCCGTCGCGCGCCGTTGCGAGGAGGCGACCGAGGCAGCCGACGGCGCGCTCGCGCCACCCCCACTCCTGCCCCCACCACCGATCCCGCAGGGCGCCACCGCGGTCGCGCCCGGCGAGCAACGCCACGGCCAGGGCAAGGGTGGCGTCGTCACCGTCGCGGTGGGCGGCGACGAGGTCGAGGGTGAGATGTCGATCGGGCGGGGCGTCGCGATGCTGCAGGCGCAGGCGGAGGCCGTCGGTGATGACCCCCCAGGCGATCCCGTTCTCCCGCAGCCGTCGCCACAGGGCGACCGCCGGGCCCACCAACTCGCCGCCGCGCCACTCCTGACGCGCCGCCGAGCCCAGCGGGGCGCCTGCCGGACGCAGGGAGAGGAGGATCGCGCCGCCCTCGGCGTCCGCCCACACGAGACGTTCGTCCCGGCGTGCAAGCTCGATCCCCACCGCCTCGGCGAGGCCCGCCACCGCCGCCATCCCCGCCTCCGGCCCGGTCGCGAGCCACCCCGACAGGCGCCGCCCCCCCCGGCGGGCGGGGGGCGGTTGCGGCAGGCGGAGGAAGAGCGGGGGGGG
>CAZRGD010000187.1:0-5570 GCA_964599505.1 uncultured Nitrospirota bacterium
TTAGGTGTCATCTCGTTTGACACCCATTTCGGCCGCTGCCTACCCTCTCGTGCCCTGTTTTCCGTGGCTTTGTGGGTGAGGAGGTTGGGGGAGAGCCCCCGCGTGTCGATCTCTTCCTGGGGGCGGCACTGCCCCGCATACCTGGGAGCTCTTTCGTGATCCTTTCCACCGAGGGACTACCTCGTCAGACCGTCCTCTTGGTCCACCTCTGTATGGTGGTCTCGGCGGCGTGGCTGTGTGGTGATCTCGCGGTGCGGATGGTCACCCTGCGTTTCCTTGGTCCCACGGCGACGCCGTCGGCGATGGTCGCGGCGCGGCCCCCGGCGGCGTTGCGGGTGGCGCGCCAGGGGTATCAGCCGCTGGTGTCACGCAACCTCTTCGGAGCCAAGGTGCGCGAGGAGGTGGTCGCGGTGGAGCCCAAGGGAGGCGGTGCACCTTCTGAGGGGGCGTCGGCGCCGGTGGCGAAGAGTGCCAAGGAGCTCGGTCTCACCCTCGTCGGCACGGTGGCGGGCTCGCCGAGGGTGGCGTACGCGGTCATCGCCCACAGCAGAAAACAGGAGCTGTACCACGTCGGCGATGAGGTGAGCAGTGGGGTGGTCTTGGAGGAGGTGCACCACGGGGAGGTGATCCTCCGGCGGGGGGCAGAGCGCCTTCTGCTGGTCATGGAGGAGGGCGCTACCGGGAAGGCGGGGTCACGGTTCCGCCGGCGCACTCCGGCGACGCCCCGGAGGGGTGCGGCCAACGCGGCCAAGGGAATTCGCCAGGTCTCTCCCAATTCGTACCTCTTGGAGCGGGATACGGTGACCAACTCTTTGAAGAACCTCTCGACGATGATGCGCGACATCCGCGTCGTCCCCAGCTTCGACGCGGCGCGTAAGCCGAACGGCTACCGGGTGGCGTCGATTCGCTACGGCTCGTTGCTCGACAAGCTCGGCCTCAAGCGGGGCGACGTGATCCAGTCGATCAACGGCCTCGCCATCAGCGATCCCGACCGCGCCTATCAGGCGTACCAGCAACTCAAGGACGAGAGCTCGATCCAGATCGACATCCTCCGCGGTAGCAAGCCTCAGACCCTCACCTACGAGATCCAGTGACCATGAGCTCCACCAATCTTCGGCCGATGGCGAGCCGCCGCCTCTTCTCTCTCCTCCTCTGCGTGGTCGCCCTCGGGTGGTTTGTGGCCGCCGCGACGACCGCCACGGCAGCCTCGAAGGAGAAAATCACCCTCGAGTTCAATGACGTGGACATCAAGGTGGTGGTGAAGTTCATCAGCCAGCTCGTCCACAAGAACTTCATCGTCGACGATGCGGTGAAGGGGAAGGTGACGGTGATCTCCCCGGTGCCGGTCTCCGCCGCCGAGGCGTACGAGATCTTCCTGTCGATCCTCGACGTGAAGGGGTTCGCCGCGGTCCCCGCGGGGCGGGTGGTGAAGATCATCCCGGCGGCGGAGGCGCGGGCGAAACGGCTGCCGATGATGACCGCCGGGGGCGGGGGCGGGCCGACGGACGACCGCATCCGGACCCAGCTCATTCAGCTTGAGCACGTCGATGCGTCGCGCGTCGTCCCCTTGCTCAAGCCGCTCATCGCCAAGACGAGCCATGTGGAGGCGTTCGCTGCGGCGAACACCATTCTGCTCACCGATGTGGCGTCGAACATCAACCGGATTCTCAAGATCATCGCGGTGATCGACACCCCCGGCTTCCAGCAGCAGCTTGCGATCCTTCCCCTCCAGTACGCTACCGCGGACAAGCTGGCGGGTCAGATCTCCTCCATCTTCGGCGGCAAGGGGAAGGTGGCGCCGCGGCCGGTGCGGCGCGGGGCGCGCGGTGCGGCCGCGAGGACGGGGTTGGCGGAGACCGAGGTGAAGGTCTTCGCGGATGAACGGACCAACTCGCTCATCGTCTTCGCCACCAAGAATGATCTGGCGAAGGTGAAGCAGCTCGTCGAGCGGCTCGACATCGCGCCGCCCGCGGACAACAGCCGGGTGCGGATCTACCGGCTGCAGCACGCGGTGGCGGAGGATCTCGCCAATGTCCTCACCGGCGTCGAGTCGGCGCGGGCGAAGGGGGCGCAGGGCGGGGCTCGGGCGCCGGGCCGGCGGCCGCAGGCGGCGCGCGCGGGGGCGCGCGGGGTCCTCGGCGAAGGCGCCTCGATCATCCCCGATGCGGCGACCAACTCCCTCATCGTCACCGCCTCTCCCGAAGAGCACGTCGCCATCGATGCGCTGATTAAACAGCTCGATGTCCAACCCTTGCAGGTCTTCGTGGAGGCCTTGATCGTCGAGGTGGCGATGACTTCCGACTTCAATATCGGCGTCGAGTGGCGGGCGCTGGGGAAGGTCGGAAACAACGGTCTGGCGATCGGCAGCGCCACCAATGCCGGGGTTCTCGACTCCCTGGCGGCGGCCGGGGCAGGGGCGACAGGGACGGCGCCGACCCTGCCCACGGGGCTGGCGATCGGCTTCCTCGGCGACACCATCGAGTTCAACGGCGTCACCATCCCGAGCCTCGGGGCTCTGGTGACGGCGCTGAAGGGGACCAGCGGCGCGAACATCATCTCGACCCCGCAGATCCTCACCCTCGACAACAAGGAGGCGGAGTTCGACTCGGTCCAGACGATCCCCTTCCAGACCGGCACCTCCACCGGGACCGGGGTGAACGTCGTCTCCACTTTTGACTTCCGCGACGTGGGGACCAAGCTGAGGATCACCCCGCACATCAACAAGGAGGGGTACGTGCGCCTGGAGCTCCACCAGGAGGTCTCCAACGTGGTCGATTCCTCGGTGATCGGTCTGCCCACCACCTCGAAGCGGAGCGCCGACACGGTGGCGGTGGTGAAGGACAACAACACCATCGTCATCGGTGGTCTCATCTCCAACCAGATGACCACCTCGCAGAGCAAGGTGCCCATCCTCGGTGACATCCCCTTCCTCGGTGCCCTCTTCCGCTCCACCCACAACGGCTCCAACAAGACCAACCTGTTGATCTTCATCACCCCCCACGTGATCCAGCGGGCGGAGGCGCTGCGTCCCTTCACCGAGGAGCGGTCACGCGAGAACAACCTGCTTCAGGGGAAGGAGTTCAAGGGGATGATGAATGAGACCTTCCCGCAGGGATTCCCGGGAATCCACAAGCGGGGACTGAGCACGGAAGAGGGGGAGTCGCCCGTCCAGGACTTGCCCTACCATCCCCCCGTCGTCCCGCCACGGGCGGCGGTCTCGACCCCCATCCCCACCTCCACATCGGCCGCCGCGGCTGCGCCGGCGGCCACCCCGGCCGCGGTCGTACCGACGACTCCCCCGGCTGCCTCGCCGCCGGCCGCGCCGGCGGATCTCACCGAGCGTCTGCGCGGTCTCCTGTCGGTGGGGGCCGAGGGCGGGACCCTCGCTCCGTCCCAGCCTGCCGCTCCGTCCCAGCCCTCCGCCCCGGCCGCGGTGACCCCGTCACCATCCCCCGCAGCAAAGTCGCCGGAGCCGGCGGGAGAGGGAGACGATCTGATGCAACGGCTGCACCAGATTCTCGAAGAGCCCGCTGCCGCACCCGCCGCCCCCAAGGCAGCTGCGAAGCCGGCGACGAGCGCCGCGGAGGAGCTGCACCTGAAGGAGGTGGAGCAGCCGCTCTTCGAGCCGCCCAAGAAGCGTGGCTGGTTTGGTCGGACCCTCGACCGGATCCTTGGCAGGGAAAATGCGGCGGAGTCGCCGGAGACGACCCCGGACGCGGTGAGCCCCATCTATCGGTACACCCCCGAGATGACGCCGCCACCCGCCACCGGCGACGACACGGACGCCCAGTAGGGCGGGAGTATTGATGGCGAACGAGGCGAGTGAGTCGAGGGAGCTGGCGGCGGTTGCGGCGCGGCTCGGCATTCCGTACGCGGAGGAGCTCGGCGAGGGGGGGGAGATCGACCCGCATGTGGTCGAGCGGCTACCGCGCGCCTACCTGCGCCGCTTCTGCGTCGTCCCGGTGGGGCCGGCGGGCGGCGGTTACCAGGTCGCCCTGAGCGACCCGGCCAACCTCGCCATCGTCGACGAGGTGGGGGAGCTCCTCGGCTGCCCGGTGGAGCCGGTCCTGGCGAGCGAGCACGAGGTCCATCGGCTGATCAATCGGCTCCACGACGCCGGCGAGGATGCCGCCGAGTCTGCTGTCGACACCCTGGAGAGTGGCGACTACGCGACCCTGGAGGAGGAGCTGGAGGAGATCGAGGATCTGCTCGACGTCGACGACTCGGCGCCGATCATCCGGCTGATCAACATGATCCTCTACCAGGCGGTCGATGCGGGCGCCTCGGACGTCCACATCGAGCCGTACGAGCGCGAGGTGGTGGTGCGTTACCGGATCGACGGGGTCCTCTACGCCCGCCTCCGGCCGCCGCGCCGCTTTCACGCCCCGATCACCTCACGCATCAAGGTGATGGCGAACCTGAACATCGCCGAGAAGCGGCTCCCCCAGGACGGGCGGATCAAGATCAAGGTGGCGGACAAGGAGGTGGATATCCGGGTCTCGGTCATCCCCACCGCCTTCGGTGAGCGGGTGGTGATGCGGCTGCTGGACAAGGAGACGGTCCTCTACGGGCTGGACGAGATCGGCTTCGACGCCCGCCACCGGGAGATCATCAACCACCTGATCCACCTCTCTCACGGCATCCTCCTGGTCACCGGCCCCACCGGCAGCGGCAAGTCGACCTCGCTCTACGCGATCCTCCAGGAGATCAACCAGCCGGACAAAAACATCATCACCATCGAGGATCCGGTGGAGTACCAGATCGCCGGGGTCGGTCAGATCCACGTCAACACCAAGGTCGGGCTCACCTTCGCCGCGGGGCTGCGCTCCATCCTCCGCCAGGACCCCGACGTGGTGATGGTGGGCGAGATCCGTGACCGCGAGACCGCGGAGATCGCCTCCCAGGCGTCGCTCACCGGCCACCTTGTCTTCTCCACCCTGCACACCAACGATGCGGCGAGCGCCATCACCCGCCTCATCGACATGGGGATCGAGCCCTTCCTGGTCGCCTCGTCGGTGGAGGCGATCATCGCCCAGCGGCTGGTACGGCGCGTTTGCCCAAACTGTGCCGAGCCCTTCGATGCGCCGGTGGCAAGCCTCGCCCGCCTCGGGATCGACGCCGAGCAGGCGGCGGCAGGCCATCTTCGCCGCGGCACCGGCTGTAGCAAGTGCTTCAACAGCGGCTACGTCGGACGGATCGCCATCTACGAGATCCTCCGCGTCGACGAGGCCATCCGCCACCTGGTGATGGAGAACGCCGAGGCGAGCCGGGTGAAGAAGGCGGCGGTGGCCGCCGGGATGCATACCCTTTTGCAAGACGGTGCCGCCAAGGTCCTCGCCGGGATCACCACCATGGAGGAGGTCCTGCGGGTGGCGAGTGAGTAGCGCGCTGCGCGCGCAGGGATGGGGGGTGAGGGATGAGGGATGAGGGGGCGGACGGCCCTGCGGGCCGAATGAAGATGCCGATGGAAACCACCTACGAAACAATAGGGTCGGCCGCAACGCGGCCTCCGATGGGTAGGAGGGGGTTGTACCCCCGATCCCGGCTCGAAGGGCCGGCCGGGGCCGGAG
>CAZRGD010000188.1:0-5546 GCA_964599505.1 uncultured Nitrospirota bacterium
TGAGTGACACGGGTTTGTCTTCCGCCGCCGGCACAGGGTGCGCGCGGTGCGGTCGAGCTCCGTCGCGCGGCCGATGAGCGGGTCGATCTCGCCCGCCGCCGCCCGCTCCACCAGATTCGTGGTGAACTGCGCCAGGGGGTCGGCGCGACCGCCCTCCGCGCCGCCGTCGCCGTGGTCGCTCTCCGCGCCGTCGCCGGGCCGGCCGTGGGAGAGGTAGCTCACCACGTCCAGCCGCTCCACCCCCTGCTCGCGCAGGAAAAAGACCGCGTGCGACACCTCCTCGCTGAACAGGGCGACCAGGAGATCGACGGCCTCCACCCGCCCCTTGCCCGCCGACTCCACATGCAGCGCCGCCCGGTTCACTGCCCGTTGGGTGGCGAGGGTGGGGATCGGCGCCGCCGCCTCCGACTCGGGCAGAGGCTCGACCTCCTCCTTCAGGAAATGCACCAGCCGGAGCCGCAACGCCTCCGGATCGCCGTCGCACGCCCGCACTACCATCGCCACCGCGTCGTCGTCGAGGAGGGTGAGGAGCAGGTGCTCCAGGGTGACGAACTCGTGGCGGGCGTGCCGTGCCTCTTCCGCCGACCGCTGGTAGATCCGTTCCAACTCCGAGGCGTCCATCAGGCAGGCTCCATGGTGCACTTGAGGGGGTGCTCCTGGCGGCGGGCGTAGGCGGTCACCTGCGCCACCTTCGTCTCCGCCACCTCGTGGGTAAAAACCCCGGCGACCCCGACCCCGTTGCGGTGGACGTTCATCATGATCTGGTAGGCGTGGGGCTCATCGAGGTGGAAGAAGCGGGTGAGGATCTCCACCACGAACTCCATGGTCGTGTAGTCGTCGTTGTGCAGCAGCACCTTGTACATCGGTGGCCGCACCACCTGCGACCGCTCGCGGGTCTCGGTCCCACCCTCACCGCCGGGCCTCTCGTTGCCTGCCATGGCGCCAGTCTACCCGCGCCGCGGGCGACAGTGCAGCAGTGGGGGGACCCCGGGGAGCAAAACCACGAAGGCCACGAAGGTCACGAAGGGGGGATGGATGGGAGGGCGTTGGTGAACCGACCGGAGAGCTGCGCGAGGCCGCCTTCAAGGTCGCCGCGGCACGGCGCCGTGGCCACGGTCTCACGGTAGGAGCCGGCTCCCGCCGGCGAAACAGGCCCTTCGGGCCTGCCGCACCTGCGGTGCGGATCGCGAGCGGGAGCTCGCTCCTACCGGTGTACCCGCATCCCTCGGGCGCTGTTCCCCCTTCGTGGGCTTCGTGGTTTTGTCCCGTGGGGCCCCTTACGGCCGCTCCACCACCGCATCGGCGCGGTAGTGGGAGCCGAGGGAGGCGGTGCGGGCGAGGGCGGCCTGGCAGATGAGGCGGCTGACCATGATCGCGTTACCGGTCTCCGCGACCAGTCGGTCAGCGGGGTAGAGCTGGTACGGCAGCTCCAACGCCCGGAGGGCGGCGTCGGCGGCGATAAGCCCCTCGGCGGTGCGGTGGATCCCGGCGTACTTCCACATGATCTGTCGTGCCTGCTCCTGGCGGGCAACATAGTCGATCTCCAGGATCGGCGCCGGCGGCTCGTAGAAGCCGGCGTGGCGGAGGGTCGGGAAGGTGATCTCCGTGGCGAGGATCGCCCGGGCCGCGCGCTGGCCGAAGACGAGCCCCTCGAGCAGGGAGTTGCTCGCCAGGCGGTTGGCGCCGTGGACGCCGGTGCATGCCACCTCGCCACAGGCGTAGAGGCCCGGGAGGTCGGTGGCACCGTCGAGGTCGGTGACCACCCCACCCATCATGAAGTGGGCTGCGGGCGCTACCGGGATCGGCTGGGTGCGCATGTCGATGCCGTACCCGAGGCACGCCTCGAAGATGGTCGGGAATCGCTTCGGCAGGAGCTCCGCCCCGAGGTGGCGGCAGTCGAGAAAGACCGGCCGGCCGTCGTGGTGCGCCATCTCATCGTAGATGGCGCGGGCGACCACGTCGCGCGGCGCCAGGTCGCCGTCCGGGTGGCGGCCGACCATGAACCGTTCGCCCTCCTGGTTCACCAGCCGGGCGCCTTCGCCGCGCACCGATTCGGAGATGAGGAAGGCGGGGACGCCGTCGAGGTGCAGGGCGGTGGGGTGGAACTGAACAAACTCCAGATCGCGCAGGGTAGCGCCGGCGCGGTGGGCCATGGCGAGGCCGTCGCCGGTGGCCACCGCTGGGTTGGAGGTGTAGCGGTAGAGCTGCCCGACGCCGCCGGTGGCCAGCACCACCGCGCGTGCCAGGAGGAGCCGCTCGCGGCCGTTGGTCTGGTCGACCAGCCAGACACCGAGGCAACGCCCCTCCTCGACCACCAGGCCGAGGCTGTAGTGGTGCGGCAGGCGATGTGCTTGCTCCAGGGTCCGTACCTTGGCGACCAGGGTGCGCTCGACCTCGCGGCCGGTGGCGTCGCCACAGGCGTGCAGCACCCGGTTGTGGTGGTGGGCGCCTTCGCGGGTGAAGTCGAGCTTGCCGCCCGGGTCGCGGTCGAAGCGGATCCCCCAGTCGATCAGCTCGCGCACCCGCTCCGGCCCCTCGTTTACCAGCACATCCACGGCGCCGGCGTTGCAGTAGCCGGCACCCGCCACCAGGGTGTCGTCACGGTGGGCGGCCGGGGTGTCGTCGTCGGCCAGGGCTACGGCGACGCCGCCTTGGGCGTACTCGGTCGCCCCCTCGCGCAGGGCATCCTTGGTGAGGACCGTCACCTGGCCGGCCCCGGCCAGCTCGATCGCCGCCCGCAGGCCGGCGACCCCGCCCCCCACCACCACGAAGTCGGTAAAGGAGATCTCCATGGCCGGGAAGTATGCACCGGCGGCTTCCTCTGGCGAGGATCTTCTTTAGGGCCACGGAGGGAGGGTGGGAGGACGGCAGTCCATGCATCTTCTTGGACTCTGTGCATCTGAGGTTCAGCGGAAATAGCCCTGACCCTTCCTCCATCCTTCATACCGCAGGAACACGAAATCACGGATCCTCTTCGTGTTCTTCGTGGCCTTCGTGGTTTTGATCGGAACAACGAGCCGACGGTTATGAGCCGCGGTTTCCCCTTGTCCCGCGTGGCGGGAAGCCGGAGACTCGGCGGAGGCCACGGAGAGGCCGCTCAACTCACGGAGGAGTTTCCCATGTTCAAACGTCTTGTCTCGCTCTTCGCCCTTCTCGCTCTCTTCACCGCCCCGGCAGCTTGGGCGGCGGAGGCGGCCGCCCCGGTCTCGGCCGACCAGGCGGTCACCATCGTCCACCTCAACACCGCCACCGCCGTGGAGCTCGAGAAGCTCCCCGGCATTGGGCCGGTCCTCGCCGAACGCATCGTCGAGTACCGCACCGCGCACGGTCCGTTCACCCGCCTCGATCAGCTCCACGAGGTGAAGGGGGTGGGGGACCACCTCCTCGGGCGGCTCCAGGCCAACCTCGACCTGTAACGCCGGTCGGTCGCCGCGCCGACCCGCAGTCCCGTACCCCTTTCTTCATCGCGGCCTCTCCGTGACTCTGTCGCCGTGAAGGCACACCGCAACATCACCTGGAACGGCCATAACCTCGCCTACACCGAGGTGGGCAGCGGGCCGCCGCTGTTGCTGCTCCACGGCTGGGGGGCGTCGTCGCGCTTCTGGTGGGAGTCGATGCGCGACCTCGACGACACCTTCCGCTGCATCGCCCTCGACTGGCTCGGCTACGGCGCCTCGGACCGGCCGGGCCACCCGGTGGGGCTGGCCGGCCACGCCGACGCCATCGGCGCGGCATTACGGGAGCTCTCCATCGAGGGGGCGACGGTGGTCGGCCACTCGATGGGCGGAACGATCGCCGCGATGGCGGCGGCCGCGGGGATGCCGATCGGCCGCCTCGTCCTCGTCGCCCCCATGGTCCGCGCCGCCGACGGCCTCAACCGTCGCTCACGTTGCCTCCTGTGGCCGGGGATGCGTTACCTCGTGCGGCCCCTGATCGGCGTCCGTCCCTTTGCCCGCTGGATTGCCGCCAACTCGACTTACGAGCTGCCGATCCCCGAGCTCTTCATCACCGGCGCGATGGAGGCGGACCGCACCGTCCTCATGGACGACGCGGTGGCCCTCGGGAGGGTCGACCTCACCCCGCTGCTTCCGACCATCCACCGGCCGACCCTTCTGGTGAGCGGCCGCAACGACGCGGTCCTCCGCCCCGGCCCTCTGAATGCGGCACTCCGCCTCCTCCCGGATGGAGAGCTGGTGCGTTTCGATCGGTGTGGCCACTGCCCGCCCCTGGAGGTACCGGCGCGCTTCGCCGAGGTCGTGGCGCGCTTCGCTGTCGGCGAGCCGCTGGAGGGCGGCGCGCCTACGCGGTGAGGGTGTAGTCGCCCGCCTTGGCCGCCTTCCGGATCTTCCGCTTGAGGATGTCGCGCTTGAGGGCGCTCATCCGATCGATGAAGACGACCCCGTCGAGGTGGTCGATCTCGTGCTGGAGGATGCGGGCGGTGAGCTCCTCGTGCTCCTCCTCGTGGACTGCGCCGTTGCCGTCTTGAAAACGCACCACAATCCGCTCGGCGCGCACCACGTCACCGTAAAACTGCGGCACCGAGAGGCACCCCTCCTCGCCCACCACCGACCCCTCGCGCAGGACGATCTCCGGGTTGATGACCACCCGGGCGTTGCGTGTCTCCGGGTCCGGATTCGGGTCGTAGACCAGCAGGCGGATCACCTCGCCCACCTGCGGTGCGGCGAGGCCGACGCCGGGGGCTTCGTACATCGTCTCGATCATCGACCCGATGAGCTCGTGCAACCGACCGTCGAACTGCTCCACGGCGACGCACGCGCGGCGTAGCCGTGGGTCCGGATAGTGGAGGATGGGGAGGATCACCATGGGTGAAATGTAGGGGAGCGAGGGGGGGTGAGCAACGCGGTGGTGGTACCCTGCCGCCCCATGGATCCGATGGACCACCACCTCCACGTCGTCCTCGTTGAGCCGGAGATCCCGCCGAACACCGGCTCCATCGCCCGGCTGTGCGCCGGCACCGACACGGTGCTGCACCTGGTCGAGCCTCTCGGTTTCTCCCTGGAGGACCGCTATCTCAAGCGCGCCGGCCTCGACTACTGGCCCCATGTGCAGCTCGTCGTCCACCCCTCCCTCGACCACCTCACCGCCGCCTACCCGGCGCGGCGCGGCTTCTACGCCACCAAGTCGGCGCCGCGCCTGCACACCGAGGTCCGCTACCGCTCAGGCGACTTCCTCTTCTTCGGCCGCGAGACCCGCGGCCTGCCGGAGGCGCTGCTCGCCGCCCACCCGGAGTCGACCATCCGCCTGCCGCAAAATGGGAAGATCCGCTCCCAGAACCTCGCCAACGCGGTCGCGGCGATCCTCTACGAGGCGATCCGGCAGCTTAGCTGAGGAGGCGTCGAGCGGCGTCAGGTGGAACCGGGTACGCCGAAGGCGACGGGGGGGAGGGAGGAGCGAGCTCCCGCTCGCGCGTCGGGGCCGGGGGCCCCGGCGGGCCCTCAGGCCGGGGTCGCCGGCGGGCGCGCGCTCGCGCCGCAGTGCCGGCACACCGACGCGCGCGGCCGCAGCCCGTCGAGACCGCAGCGTGG
>CAZRGD010000189.1:0-5533 GCA_964599505.1 uncultured Nitrospirota bacterium
CTCGAGCCCGCTTTCCCTCGCGACGATCGCATAAGTCCGACAGACTCCTAGCCCCTAATCCCTAGTCCCTCCCATTCCATACACCTTGTGGAGGATCGACACGGCGGTCTCATCACCGTCGCGGATCGCACGCTTGAGGGCGGCGGTAGGGGGGTGGAGGAACTTGTTGGTGAGGCGGCGCGCGAGGTCGTCGATGACCCCGCGGTCTTCCTTGGTGAGGTGGCTCAGTTGCTCAAGGGCGCGAGAAAGCTCGGCGTCGCGCACCTGCTCGCCACCCTCGCGCAGGGCGACGATCTGTGGCGTGCCGGCGCGCCCGCGGAGCCACTGCTCAAAGTGGGCGACCTCCTCCTGGATGATCTTCGCCGCCCGCTCGGTCTCCTTCAGCCGCTCCTCCTTGTTGGTGTCCACCACCTGCTGGAGGTCGTCGATGTCGTAGACGTAGCAGTTGTCGAGCCGCTCGATGTTCGGGTCGAGGTTGCGCGGTACGGCGATGTCGATGAAGAAGACGGAGCGAAAACGCCGGGCGTGCATCACCCGCGCCATGTCGTGGTGGGCGAGGATGAACTCGCGCGCGCCGGTGGAGGCGATGACGATGTCGGTGCGCACCAGAGACTCTTTGTAGTCCTCGTAACGGATCGCCGAGCCGTGGAACCGCTCGGCGAGATCCACCGCACGTGAGTAGGTTCGGTTGGTCACCAGGATGTGGCCGGCACCGGCGGAGATCAGGTGCTGCGCCGCCAGCTCGGCCATCTCGCCGGCACCGATGAGCAACACCGTCTTGTCGTCCAGGCTCTCAAAAATTTTCTTCGCCAACTCCACCGCGGCGAAGGAGATCGAGACCGCCGAGCGGGCGATCGCGGTCTCGGTCCGTACCCGCTTGGCGGTGGAGATGGCCCGTTCGATGGCGTGGTGGAGGATGGAGCCGGTGGTCCCCGATTCGCGCGCGGTGGAAAAGGCGCCCTTGAGCTGGCCGAGGATCTGCGGCTCGCCCACCACCATCGAGTCGAGAGAGGAGGCGACGCGGAAGAGGTGGTCGACCGCCTCGGGCCCCTGGTGGTGGTAGAGGTGCGGCACCACATCGCTGCCGTTGGCGTGGCGGGAGAAGAAGCTCTCCAGGGAGGCAAGCCCCGCGTCGGCGTCGCGCACCCCGGCGTACGCCTCGACCCGGTTGCAGGTGGAGAGGAGCAGGCACTCGGGGAGGACGTCGTCCTGGCGGAGGCCACGGACCTCCTCGCCGACCCGATCCGCGGGGATGGCGAGCCGCTCGCGTAGCTCTACCGGGGCGGTCTTGTGGGAGAGGCCGAGGGAGATGAGTTGGAGCTTCATCGACCGCTACATCCCCGATCCACCCGCCCCGGGGAGGAGGCGAAAAGCGTGGCGGAAGCTGTGAAAACCGGTGTAGTGGACGTTGATCACCACGTAACCGAACATCACCAGGGCAAACCCGAAGATCGCCAGCTTCGCCGCCTTGCGGCCGCGCCAGCCGAAGGTGTGGCGGGCGTTGAGGATGGCGCCGTAGATCACCCAGGTGACCACCGACCAGATGACCTTCGGGTCCACCGGCAACTGGCCATAGGCAATCTCCGCCCATACCGCGCCGGTGAGGATGCCGAGGGTGAGGAGGGGAAAGCCGAGGGCCACCGACCACCGGTTGATCTCATCGAGGGTGTCGAGCGGCGGCAGGCGGCGGAAGTTCGCCCCGGGACGGTGGGAACGTACCTGCCGCTCCTGGATCAGATACATCCAGCCGCCGGCGAAGGCGACCATGAAGGCGGCGTAGGAGAGAAAGGAGAGGGAGGTGTGGGCGAAGAACCAGCCGCTGCGCAGAAGCGCCGGAATGTGGGTCGGAGCGCGGTTGAGAAAGACCGCGTAGAGCATGGCGATGAAGGCCCACGGGAGAATGAAGCTCCCCATCACCGGCACCCGGTAACGTCCCTCCACCATCGCCAATACCGCGATGATCATCCACGAGAAGAAGACCATTGAGCCGCCGTGGCTGGCGGTTGGGAGGTCGCCGGTGGCGATCCAGATGGCCCCGATGAGCGCCGTGTGGGCCGCGAACCCGACGACCACCGTCGCCAGATAGATCCGCCCGTAGAGGTGGTTGCGGCGCAGGAAATAGAGGATCGAGAAGATCGTCCCCAGAAAGTAGGCGGTGAGGGCGAGGTAGAAGAGGGTAAGCATGGGGAGGTCTGGTCGGATTGCCCGGCGGGACAAGGAGGGTATCGGCACCGTTACCCTTCCCTCAAGGAGAACATCGCGCCTCTCGTCACATCGACCTCGGCGCCGCTACCCTCAGTTTGTCGCTCCCTGTGCGGTCCCTGTGGCTCTATGGGAGTCTCCTTACTGGAAGAGGAGCGTACAAATCTTGGGGGAATCTCCGTCTCTGGCCAGATCGGTCCTCCCCTCGTCAGCATCGTCGAAGTCCGACAGACTTGCAGGAGCATGATGAGCGCGGAGCGCACTCCCATCCCGGTGAAGGAGACCCGCGAGGCGGTGGTCAAGGCGGCTAGCCTCGCCCTCGTCCTCACCGCGATCATCTTCGGAGTCCGCCACTCACCCCTGGCCGTCTACCTCGACCCGGAGCACCTGGAGGCGTGG
Organism: uncultured Nitrospirota bacterium; assembly: GCA_964599505.1. GTDB lineage: Bacteria > CG2-30-53-67 > CG2-30-53-67 > CG2-30-70-394 > CG2-30-70-394 > CG2-30-70-394. The sequence goes on from CAZRGD010000189.1 coordinate 2,602, forward strand.
AACGCCCTGGTGGGGGAGGCGGGGGGATGGGCGAAGCCGATGTTCATCGGTATCGGTGCCCTGGTCATTCTTGTGGGCGTGCCGCGGATGGCGGTGTCAGTGGCCGGCGGGATGCTCTTCGGCATCGCCATGGGGCTGGTGACGGTCCTCGCCGCGACCCTGCTCTCGGCGATGCTCACATTCTACCTGGGCCGTTGGCTCGGCCGTCACATCGTCGAGCGTCGCTTCGGGAACCACTACCAGATTGTCCGTGGGGTGATGCGCGGCCACGGGGTGGCGGCGGTGGTCCTCATTCGCCAGATGCCCCTCACCGCCCTGATGGTCAACCTGCTCTGCTCGGTGAGCGGGGTGCGGGCGCGCCACTACTTCTTCGGCTCGGTAATCGGTTTGCTCCCCGGCTCGGTGATCTTCGTCATCTTCGGTGCCGGGGTGCGGCGCGACTTTTACCTACGTGCAGGTGGGGCGAGTCTCCTGCTCATCCTGGTAACGGTGGCGACGCTGCTGGTGGTCAACCGCACCGCCTGGCTTACGCCGCTGCGGGAGCTGGCGCGCCGGCGGGAGAGGAAGTGATCCATCTGCCGCACCCTGCCGCCGGCGGCGGCAACGTGGCAAACGGTGAGCCTCCGCATCCCGACGGCCCGGTCGAACGGCTGATCGAGCGGCTCTTCGCCCGCCACGCGGCGTCGCTCCTGCGCTGGCCCCTCCGGTGGGCGGTGGGGGTGGCGACAGTGACCATCCTCCTCTTCGCCGGCCTGCCGCGTCTTACCGTCGACGTGCGCCTCAACGCCTTCGTGGTCGAGAACGACCCTGACTTCCTCGCCTTCCAGTACCTGCGCACCCGGTTCAACAACGACGAGCTCCTCCTGGTGGTCATCCGGCCGCCGGCGGGGGTCTCTCCCCTCGACCCGGCGATGATCGCCGGCCTCGGTGCGGTCCACGACGCCGCCACCACGCTGGACTCGGTGATGTGGGCGAGCAGCCTGGCGCGGGCGCGGCACCTCGTCATCGGCGATGACACACTCTCCTTCCAGCACTGGCTGCCGGCGACAGGGGTGAGCAAGTCGGAGGCGGCGAAGATCCTCGCCGACGGCCAGGTGCGCGGTCGCCTCGCCGGCCGTCACGGGGAGACCCTCATCCTTCGCCTCGGCCTCACCGACTCCGACTCGCCGACCCTGGTAACCTCTCTCGACCACCTCCTGGCCCAACACCTCCCCGCCGGCAGCCACTGGGCGATGGTGGGCACGTCGGTGATCAAGCAGGAGCTGCGTCGAGCGCTCCTCCACGACGCCCGCCTCCTGGTGCCGATCGCCTCGGTGGGGAGCCTGGTAATCCTGGCGATCGGCCTCGGCTCGGTGCGCCGCGCTGTCCCGCCCCTGGCGACGGCGCTCCTCACCAGCGGCTGGACCCTCGGGGTGATGGGGTGGGTTGGGGCGCCGCTGACGGTGGTCTCGGCGATCGCCCCGGCTTTGATCCTCGTCCTCGCCCTTACTGACGGCGTCCACCTCACCGCGGCGGTCCACCGTGACGGCGTACGCGCGGCGCTCTTGCGCGTCGGGCCCGCCTGCTTCTGGACCTCCGCCACCACCGCCGCCGGTTTCCTCGGTCTCGCCCTCATGGGCGTTCCGGCACTGGTCGCCACCGGCGTGTGGATGGCGATCGGCGTCGCCATCGGCCTCTTTCATGCGGTGGTCACTCTGCCGCTCTTTCTCCATTTGCAGGCGGGCAACCCGCGGGAGGAGAGCGAATGGAGGGGGAAGCTACCCCTGTGTCGACGGCCGCGGGTGCGGGCGGTGGTGGCCGTGGTCCTCCTCGCCCTCCTCCTACCGGGGATCGGCCGCCTGCACGCGGAGACCGACATGGTGCGCTACTTCCCCACCGACGGCACCCTACGCGTCGGCTACCGCGAGGCGGAGGCGGCCCTCGGTGGTTCCACCCCGCTGTCGGTGATGATCGAGCGTCAGGACGGCGGGCACCTCCTCGACGCCACCACCCTCGGCGATGTGGTGCGCCTGCGCGACGCCCTGGAAGAGCAGCCGCTCGTCGCCTCGGTGCGCTGCCTCCCCGACCTTCTTGCCACCCTACGCGGCAAGGGTAACGGGGTGGTGGACGCGGCGGAGGGGGCGCAACTCCTGCTTCTGGCCGATCTCGCCGGGGCGTCGGGGGCGGCGCGGGCGCTCATCGATCACGACCGTCGCGCCACCCGCCTACTGCTCTTACTGCCCGAGCTCTCCTCCGCCCGCATGGTCGAGGAGGCGCGCTGGGTGCGTGCCACCTCTGCGCGGGTGCTTGGCAAGGGCTACCGGGTGACTGTCGCCGGCACCGCCCTGCACGAGGCGCGGATGATGAACCTGGTGAGTCAGGGGCTCAGGCGCGGGATGATCGCCGCCCTGGCGGTGATCGGCCTCCTCTTCTGGGCGATCATGGGGTCGTGGCGATGGGGTCTGGCAGCGATGCTCCCCAACCTCCTGCCGGTGGGCGGTGTTCTCGGGATCATGGGGTGGACCGGGATGTGCCTCGACTTCTCCACCGCGATGATCGGCTCCGTCGCCCTCGGCCTAGCGGTCGACGACACCATCCACATGGCACTGAGCTACCGCCACGCCCGCGGCCGTGGCATGGGAGTCGACGCCGCCCTGGAGGAGACAATGCGCACCAGCGGCGCGGCCCTGAAGCTCACCACCTGGGTCCTGGTCGCCGGTTTTGCCCTCCTCGCCCTCTCCACCTTTGCCCCGACCCGCCACTTCGGCCTGCTCACCTGCCTCTGCCTCACCGTCGCCCTGGCCGCCGACCTGTGGCTCTTCCCCGCCCTGGTGCGCATCCTGGAAGGGCGCGAGCCGCTGGCGACCGAACCACTCGCCCCCCCGAGGACGTCCTTGAATCCCCCCTCGCTCTGGGGGGGAGGGGGACGATAGGCTCCCCCTCCCTCCGGGGG
>CAZRGD010000190.1:0-5531 GCA_964599505.1 uncultured Nitrospirota bacterium
GGGATAGCGAATGCTTGGCCGGACACGCCGAGCGCCCCCACCAACGCGATCGATCCAAGGATGGATTTTCGAATACAGGCAAACATGCTTTTTTCTGGCTCTCCTGCCCGATCTGTGGGTGGTCAGAGAGGGTCTGGGGAGCGGACGCCACGAACCTGGCGCAAGATCTGGTATGCAAACTGGATCATTGCGGAGAGGAACGTGGCGTCCATCAACAAGGTATGGCGCAAGCTGCTCGGTGTCGAGCGGATTGTGGTCGAAGGCTGGGATTTCGACGAGCGCATCGATGCGCTGGTCGTTCGGGTGCGCCCGTATCGGGGCGGGCGGCGGCGCTGCTGGGCGCCGAGGGTGCCCACCTGGACGGCTTCGACCACGGCCCGCGCACGCCGGATGCGGGGGGCGGCTGCCGCAAGCCGGCGCCGGGGATGGCCAGGCGGGCGGCCGCCGATCTCGGCCTCGACCTCGCCCGCTCCTTTGTCGTCGGCGACAAGGGGGTGGACATCGACCTTGCCCGCGGCGTGGCCGCCACCCCCCTCTTGGTGCGTACCGGCTACGGTAGAGAGACCGAGCAGGAGGGCGGCGACGCGGAAGAGGTCTTCGACGATCTGGCGGCGGCGATCCGCTGGGTGGTGGCACGCGTCGCGGCGCCTTTATGATTCATCCGCGCCGCCCCCTCTGCCGATAAGGTGGTGATCCCCCCTCAATCTGGAGCTCTCCATGGCCATGTTCAGCAAGCCCGATAAGTTCAACGATGTAGCGAAGCCCGCCGCCAGTCACGACGAGGCGTTGCGCGAGCAGTTTCCCCGCTCTCAGCCGCACCCGGCGCGCTCGTTTACCCAACGGGCTACCGTGGGAAAGACGGTGGTGATCGAAGGGAGCGTGACCGCCAACGAAGATCTGGAGATTCTCGGGCGGATCAAGGGCCACGTGGCGGTCGCCGGCCACACCCTCACGGTCGGTGAGGGGGCGGTGATCGAGGCGGATATCCACGCCAGTGACGTGGTGGTGGTGGGCGAGGTCCACGGTCCCATCGAGGCGGAGGCGCGGCTGGAGATCGCCGCCGGCGGCGTGGTGATCGGCGACGTGAAGGCACCGTCGCTGGTGATCAGTGACGGCGCCACCCTCAAGGGGAGCGTCGAGATGGACGCCACCCATCGCCCGGCCCCGCCGGCGAAGAAGAAAGCGCCGGAGGCGAAGGCGTCACCTTTCAAGGTGGTCGCGGAGAAGGGGTCCGAGACCGAGGTGGCGGCGAGCTGACGCTGCGCGGTGTCTCTTCCCTTTGGTACCGGTCTGGGTACAGGGAGGGGCCCACTTTTGATGCTCGGGTCTGGTTGTTCACCCCCCGCCAGCCGTCCCTCATGCGGGATGGCTGGAACAAGGTGGGCGTGTCGGCGAGGTCCGTAGCTCCCTACCTCCCACGCCGGGGGGAAGACCGAGCATCCCCCAGGCGGAGCTACGCACGGCCTTCACGCGGTCACGAAATCCTGAGCGTGGGGCCCCATTGATCCCTCCGCCCGGTTTGTCCCACAATCCCCGCCCCGCGACCTAATTTCCGGTCGATTTAGGGGGGATTAGCTGTCGGTGGCTCTCAAATAGGTAGAAATCGAAATGAAAGAATTGCTGAACGATGAGGTTCGCAAGAGCCGTATGCCGGCGAGACTGGACCTGCTTCAGAGCCTGTCCGGGCTTGTGCTCGGTGTATTCATGTGGATCCATCTCGTTCTCGTGGCGAGTATTTTGCTCGGCAAGGGGGCGATGAACGGCCTCTCCCGTTTCATGGAGCTGAGTTTTCTCAAAGAGGGTCCGGGCGGCTACACCTTTGTGCCGTTCATCATCGCCTTCGGGATTTTCCTCATCTTCATCCTCCATGCCGCCTTGGCGATGCGAAAATTTCCCTCTACATGGCGACAGAATCGGATTTTTCGCTCTCACATGAAGATGATGCACCACTCGGATACCAGCCTCTGGTATGTGCAGGTGGTCACCGGCTTCATTATGTTTTTCCTCGGCTCGGTGCACCTGTACGTGATCATGACGAACCCCGGAAATATCGGCCCCTATGCCTCGGCGGACCGGTTCGTGGCCAACTGGATGGCGCCACTCTTCCTGATCCTCCTCTTCGCCGTCGAGCTCCACGCCGCCATCGGTATGTACCGGCTGGCGATCAAGTGGGGAATCCTCGATGGGGTGGACCCTCTGGTTGCACGTAAAAAGTTCAAGAAACTGAAGAATATCACCAGCGTGTTTTTTCTCACCCTCGGTATTCTTTCCTGGATTGTGTATGTGACGATTGGGGTTCACCACCGAGCTCATGCCGGTGAGCGCTACATGTCTTCTGTTCCCACGAACTACTCCTTCGTAATGCGAGGCTAACTTAGATGAAAGTCGTATATACCGATTCTCTCGTGATCGGCGCCGGGCTGGCCGGCCTTCGTGTTGCCGTTGCGAGCAAGATGCGTGGGCTCGATACCCTGATTCTGTCGCTCATTCCCGCCAAACGTTCTCACTCCGCTGCCGCTCAGGGTGGTATGCAGGCGAGCCTCGGAGCGGCGGTGAAGGCCGATGGTGACAACGAGGACATCCACTTCGCGGACACGGTGAAGGGGTCCGACTGGGGCTGTGACCAAGCAGTCGCCCGGATGTTTACCCACGTCGCACCCAAGGCGATCCGAGAGCTCGCCGCCTGGGGAGTACCGTGGAGTCGGGTACGCGGCGGCGATCACCAGGTGGTGATCAACGCCGAGCGGGTCACCATCCACGAAAAGGAGGAGGCGCACGGCCTGATCATGGCCCGCGACTTTGGCGGCACGAAGAAGTGGCGTACCTGCTACACCTCCGACGGCACCGGCCACACCATGCTCTACGCCATGGACAACAAGGCGATCGAGTTCGACATCCCGATCCACGAGCGGATGGAGGCGGTGGCGCTCATCCACGAAGGTGATATCTGCTACGGCGCGATCGTGCGCAACCTTATTAGCGGCGAGCTGATCGCCTACGTGGCGAAGGCGACGACCATCGCCACCGGCGGTTACGGTCGGATGTACGGGGTCACGACCAACGCGGTCATCGTCGAGGGGATGGGGGCCGCAATTACCCTGGAAACCGGCAAAGTGCCCCTGGGCAACATGGAGGCGGTGCAGTTCCATCCGACCGCGATCGTTCCGGTCGGCATCCTGATGACCGAGGGGTGTCGGGGTGACGGCGGCGTCCTGCGCGATGTCGATGGTTACCGATTCATGCCCGATTACGAGCCGGAGAAGAAGGAGCTCGCCAGCCGCGACGTGGTCTCGCGCCGGATGACCGAGCACATGCGCAAGGGCAAGGGGGTGCCGTCACCGTATGGGGACCACCTGTGGCTGGACATCACGATTCTCGGCAAGGAGCACATCGAGAAGAACCTGCGTGAGGTGACGGAGATCTGCAGAAATTTCCTCGGGGTCGATCCGGTCACCGACTACATCCCGGTGCGTCCCACGCAGCACTACTCCATGGGTGGCGTGTGCACCAACTACACCGGCGAGAGCATCGGCCTCCGTGGGCTCTTCTCCGTGGGCGAGGCCGCCTGCTGGGACCTTCACGGGTTTAACCGCCTCGGCGGTAACTCCCTGGCGGAGACGGTCGTCTCCGGGATGATCGTCGGGGAGTACGTTGCCGACTACTGCGATCAGGCCGACCTGAATCTTTCGACGAAGGTTGTCGCCGGTTTCATGGACCGTGAACGCGGCCGCATCGATGAGCTGGTTGAACGCTCCAGCGGCGAGAACGTCTACGAGCTCCGTTCGGCGATGCAGAAGATCATGATGGAGAAGGTCGGGATCTTCCGAATGGGCGACACGCTGCAGGAAGCGGTCGACGAGCTGAAGGAGCTCCTGCGGCGGAGCAAGAATATCGGCCTGCGCAACCGTGTCAGCACCTCGAACCCCGAGCTCGTGGATGCCCTGCGTCTTCAGCGGATGCTCAAGCTGGCGATCACAGTGGCCAAGGGCGCCCTGTTGCGTACCGAGAGCCGCGGCGCTCACACCCGTGAGGATTACCCGGAACGTAACGATCGCGATTGGCTCAAGCGTACGTTGGCAACCTGGAAGGATGAGGCGGATGAAGAGCCGGAGATCACCTATCAAGATCTCGATATCCAGAAGATGGAGCTTCCGCCGGGGTTCCGTGGATACGGGACGGACAACACGATCCACCATCCGGATACCGCGGCCCGCGTTCAGCAAGTTGAAGAGATCAAACAGTCGATGCCGAACGCAGATCGGCACGAAATTCAAAACGCACTGATGCCGTTCGAGCTCCCTGCCAAGTACAAGGAAAAGAACGAGCGCATAGGGGTAGGCACAAAATGAGTGATCCCGTGACCACGCAGACCGGAAGTCCGAGCGGCAAGGGCCGCCGGCTCAAGTTCCACATCTTGCGCTTCAACCCGCAGGTGCCGGGTGATACGCCGCGCATGCAGACCTTCGAGGTCGAAGAGCAGAGCGGGATGACGATCTTTATCGCGCTCAACGAGATCCGCGAGCGCCAGGATCCCTCTCTGCAGTTCGATTTCGTTTGCCGAGCCGGGATCTGTGGATCGTGTGGCATGGTGATCAACGGGCGGCCGGATCTGGCGTGCCACACCCTGACCGCCAAGTTTACCGACGGCGAGATTACCCTCTTGCCGCTCCCCGCCTTCGAGCTCATCGGCGACCTGTCGGTCAACACCGGCAAGTTCATGCGGGAGATGAGTGAGCGCATCGAGAGCTGGATCCACGGTGAGGGGGCGGAGAACTGCAACTTCGACGTCCTCGAGGAGCGGATGGATCCCGACCTTGCGGACGAGATCTACGAGTTGGATCGCTGCATCGAGTGCGGCTGCTGTATCTCCGCCTGCGGTACCAAGCGGATGCGCGAGGATTTCCTCGGCGCCGTCGGTTTCATGCACGTGGCCCGTTTCCGTCTCGACAGCCGTGACGACCGTACCGACGACGACTGGTACGAGATCATCGGTGACGACGACGGCGTCTTCGGCTGCATGAGCCTCATGGGGTGCGAGGACACCTGCCCGAAGGATTTGCCGCACCAGACCCAGATCGCCTTCCTGCGCCGCAAGATGGTGATGGTCAAGTAGCGCGGAGCGGCCTCACCAGCGGTGTGCGCAGCCATCGTCTGGGCCTTGAAGGCAACCGGTTTTCGCGAAACGTGAGGGGCCTGGCCATCCCCACAGGAGCCGCGAAGCGGCTCCTCTTCGTGTCCCTTCGTGTGACTTCGTGGATAAACAATACGGCCGAAGCACCCTACCTCCACGAAGAGGTGCTCGACGCACGGAAGGGAGATCTCTCCCCTTCCCCCGTCAACCCGAGCGACCCGCCCCTTCGTGGATCCGGCGCCTCCCCGATGATGCTCAGATTGGTTTATCCACGAAGTCACACGAAGGGCGCTGCGCGCCTTCACGAAGGGGGTGGTTGTTCGTGCACCCGGTGGCGCGAAACGCGTGGTCGCTCCGGGCTTCATCCCAGGTACCGCTTTTGACCATGAAGAGCATGAAG
>CAZRGD010000191.1:0-5503 GCA_964599505.1 uncultured Nitrospirota bacterium
GGGCGGCGCGCGCCGCCGACGGCGACGCCCCGGCGGGCGGGCACTCGTCGAGGCACATGAGGATGTCCGAGCCCAGCGCCTCCTGAATGGCCACCGCCGACTCCGGGGTGAGGCGCACCTCGGCCCCGTCGAGATGCGAGCGGAAGGTCACCCCGTCCGCGTCGAGCCTGCGCCGCTTCGCCAGGGAGAAGACCTGGTAGCCGCCCGAGTCGGTGAGGATCGGCCCCTCCCACCCCATGAAGCGGTGCAGGCCGCCGAGGGCGCGCACCCGCTCGTGGCCCGGCCGGAGGGTGAGGTGGTAGGTGTTGGCCAGCAGGATCTGGCACCCCACCTCCGTGAGATCGCGCGGGGTCACCGTCTTCACCGTCGCCGCGGTCCCCACCGGCATGAAGATCGGCGTCGCCACCTCCCCGTGGCTCGTCACCAGCCGCCCGGCGCGGGCGCCGCTCGGGTCGGTCGTTTCAAGGCGAAAGGAAAACATCGGCCGCGCAGGGTAACGGCCGCGCGGGTCTGGAGACAGGGCCGAAAGGGCAAAACCACGAAGAGGTTCTCCTCTTCCGTGTCTTTCCGTGGATTCCGTGGCTAATCGTCCCGCGCATTCGTACCTCTCTCCACCACCTCCGCGACGATCTCCGCGGCGCGCGCGCTGGCGCCCGGGCGGTCGAGGGGCTCGATGGCGCGGTCGATCGCCGCCACCTGAGCGGCCGCCGCTGCCGGGTCGGTGAGGAGCGGCACGGACTCGGCCACCAGCCGCTCCGGGGTGGCGTTCTCCTGCAACAGCTCCGGCACCACCTCGCGGCCGCCGAGGATGTTCACCATGCCAAGGTGAGGGATCTTGACCACCCGCTTGGCGATGAAGGCGGTGAGCGCCCCGGCGCGGTAGAGGATCACCATCGGCCGCCGGAGCAACGCCACCTCCACCGAGGCGGTCCCCGAGGCGACCCAGACGAGGTCGGCCGCCGCGATCGCGTCGTGGAGGCGGCCGGTGACCGGCGCGCAACGGGGCAGGGCCAGGGCGTCGGCCACCGCCGCCTCGGGGATCGTCGGGGCACGGGAGAGGAGGAGCTGGAGCCCGGCCACCCGCTCGCCGAGACGACGCGCCGCCTCCACATAGACCGGCAGGAGCCGCTCCACCTCCCCCATCCGACTGCCGGGCAACAGCGCCACGGTCGGGCGGTCCGGGTCGAGGCCGTGGGCGGCGAGGGTCGTGGCGCGATCGCGCTCCACCCGCACCTCGTCCGCCAGGGGGTGGCCGATGTAGTCGGCGCGCAGGCCGGTGCCGGCGTAGAGCGCCGGCTCGAACGGGAGGATGCACAGCAAGCGGTCCACCCGCCTCGCCACCGGCCAGATCCGCCCCGGCCGCCACGCCCAGAGCTGCGGCGAGACGTACTGGATGACCGGGATCCCGAGACGGCGCAGGGGCTTGGCGAGACGCAGGTGAAAGTCGGGTGAGTCCACCAGGACCGCCGCCGCCGGCCGCTCGCGCCGGGCGAGGTCCACCAGGTCGTGGAAGATGCGGCGGATCCGCGGCAGGGCGCGGATCACATCCGTCGCCCCCATCACCGACAGCTCGGAGACGTGGTGGGTGAGCTCCATCCCCGCCGCGGAGCACCGGTCACCGCCACACCCCACCCACCGTGCCTGCGGCAGGAGCGCCCCGCTCGCCTCGATCAGGTTCCCCGCGTGCAGGTCCCCCGACGCCTCGGCGCAGGAGAGAAAGATGGTGGGGTCAGAGGGCACGACAATCGACCGGTTTGGTTAGCCGCGAATGAACGCAAATGGACGCGAATCGGTTCTCGGGGGGACGGCGTCGTGAGCGGCATGAGGAGGGGTATGTAGCGGCCTGGAAGGCCGGGCTCGCGCAGAGGCGCTGGGGCGCAAAGGGGATGGGCTGAAAGAGCTGAGGTGGCGGGGGCACATCACCGATGCTTCCCCTTTCCTGCCCATGAGCACCATGGTCGATGAAACCACCGACGCCGCCGCGCCCCCTCGAAGGGATCTCTGCGTCTCCGCGCCTCTACGCGAGGTCGGCCTTCCGAGCCGTGCCGGGCTTTGGATTCCCCACCTGCGACACCCCCGGTGCGACCTCACCATTCGCGTCCATTCGCGCCCATTTGCGTCCATTCGCGGCTGGCTGTTGCGGTTAAGTGGGCTCGGCGCTGCTGCTCTCTGCACCGCCGTAGAGCTCGGCGATGCGCTCGACGATGCGGGTGGTGGAGGCGCCCTCGACCACCGGGATCAGCTCCACCCGGCCGCCCGCCTCCTCCACGACCTCGTGGCCCACCACCTGCTCGCGGGTGTAGTCGCCCCCCTTCACCAGGACATCCGGGCGGATCGCGCGGATGAGATCCAAAGGGGTGTCGTCGTCGAAGAGGACGACGTGGTCGATGCAGGCGAGCGCGGCGAGGACGTGGGCACGGTCGCCCTCGCCGATGAGGGGTCGCCGCGCCCCCTTGAGGCGGCGCACCGAGGCGTCGGAGTTGAGGCCGAGGATGAGGCAGTCGCCGAGACCACGGGCCCGCTGGAGGTAGCGGATGTGCCCCACGTGCAGGAGGTCGAAGCAACCGTTGGTGAAGACCACCCGGCGGCCCGCCGCGTGCAAGACGGAGGCGACCCGCACCGCCTCCTCGCGCGAGCACAGCTTGGACGCCGCCGGGTCGGTGAGCGCACCGGCGAAGGCCCGGATCTCCACCGGCGTCGCGGTCGCCGTCCCCACCTTCGCCACCACCACCCCGGCGGCCATGTTCGCCAGCTCCGCCGCCGCCGCCAGCTCCGCGCCGGCGGCCAGCGCGGCGGCGAGGGTGGCGACCACCGTGTCGCCGGCGCCGGTGACGTCGAAGACCTCGCGCGCCTGGGTCGGCCGGATCAGCGGCGCCGCACCGCGACGGAAGAGGGCCATCCCCTCCTCGCTCAGGGTGACGAGCATCGCCTCCGACCCGACGATCTCCATCAACCGCGCCCCGGCCGCCGCCACCTGCTCGGTGTCGTCGAGGGAGAGGCCGGTCGCCTCCGCCGCCTCCTTGCGGTTCGGGGTGAGCAGGGTCACGCCGTGGTAACGGCCGTAGTCGCGCCCCTTCGGATCGCCCACCACCGGCACGCCGGCGGCGCGCGCCGCGGCGGTGATCCCGGCCACCAGAGAGTCGGTCACCACCCCCTTGCCGTAGTCCGAGAGGACCACCGCACCACAGCCGGAGAGGCACCCCTCCACCGCCGCCAGGAGCTTCGCCTCGGCCCAGGCAGGTACCGGCTCGCGCACCTCCCGGTCGATGCGTACGAGCTGCTGGTGGCGGGCGATCACCCGGGTCTTCACCGGCGTCGGACGATCGGGGTCCGCCACCAAGGCACGGACGTCCGCACCGAGGCCGGTCAGCACCGCGCGCAGCTCGCGGCCGGGGGCGTCGTCGCCGACCACCGAGCCAATCCCCACGGTGCAGCCGAGGGCGACGAGGTTGGCGACCACGTTGCCGGCGCCGCCGAGGGTGGTGTGGCGCGACCGCTCCTCGAGGACCGGCACCGGCGCCTCGGGCGAGATCCGCTCGATCTCCCCCCACAGGAACTCGTCCACCATCACGTCCCCCACCACCAGGACCCGGCGGCCGGCGAGACGATCGAGGAGGGAGATGTCCATTGGCGAAGGGGGCTCCTAGCGATCGACGACGTGGCGCCGGTTCACGCCAGTCTTGAGAAAACCGAAGCCACGATCCCGACCCGGCGCCACCCCTTTTACCGTGATCGAGGCACTGGGGGCCAGTGCGTGGACGGCCACCACAAAGCCACGGTGCGGCACGACCTCCCCGACGAAGCACGGCCGCCGCCTCGACAGATTCGGCTCCTTCCACGACTCCGCGCCCCACCCCTGCCCATGGGCAACCCACGGCGAGTGTGAAAAAATATCTTCTCCACCTCTTCCTCGCGCAACCCCACTGAAGGCCGGCCTCACCTTGGACATTGATGCACTGATCCGCTCGCGTCGTTCCGAGACCCAGGCGCTTCATCGCCGGTACGTCAACCCGCAGCTCGTGCGAGTCTTGGAGGTGATCGGCTACGACCGCGACTACGTCTCCGCCCACGGCGCCTACCTCACCGACGACCAGGGACGGCAGGTGCTCGACTTCCTCGCCGGGTTCGGGGTCTTCAACATCGGCCGCAACCATCCGGCGATCAAGGCGGTCCTCCACCGCATGATCGATCTCGACGCCGCCAGCCTGGTCCAGATGGACGTGGGGGTCCTGGCGGGGCTCCTGGCCGAGGCCCTGGTGAAGATCGCGCCGAAAGGGCTAGAGGCCGCCTTTTTCACCAACTCCGGCACCGAGGGGGTGGAGGGCGCGCTGAAGTTTGCCCGCGCGGCCACCGGCCGCACCCGGATCGTCTACTGCCGCCGCGCCTTCCATGGCCTCACCCTGGGCTCCCTGTCGGTGAACGGCAACGAGGAGTTTCGCGAACGGTACGGCCCCTTCCTGGGGGAGTGCACCCCCATCCCCTTCAATGACCTGGAGGCCCTGGAGAACGCCCTCGCCGGCGGCGACGTAGCCGCCTTCATCACCGAGCCGATCCAGGGCAAGGGGGTCTTCGTCCCGGACGACGACTACCTTCCAGAGGTGCGGCGACTCTGCGACGCCACCGGCACCCTGTTCATCGCCGACGAGGTGCAGACCGGCTTCGGTCGCACCGGTCGCATGTTCGCCGTCGACCACTGGCAGGTGAGCCCCGACATCCTGGTGGTCTCCAAGGCGCTGTCGGGAGGCTTCATCCCGGTGGGGGCGATCCTTACCCGACGCGAGATCCACAGCCGGGTCTTCGACACCATGGACCGCTGCTTCGCCCACTCCAACACCTTCGGCCAGAACGACCTCGCCATGGCCGCCGGCCTCGCCACCCTGGAGGTCCTGGCGGAGGAGAAGCTGGTGGAACATGCAGCGGAGGTGGGCGACTACCTCCTGGATGGCCTCACCACCCTGGCCGACCGCTACGAGCTCCTCACCGAGGTGCGAGGCAAGGGGCTGATGATCGGCCTGCAATTCGGCGAGCCGCGCTCCCTCGGCCTGCGCACCGGCTGGCGCCTCCTCCACGGCCTCAACGACGATCTCTTCGGCCAGATGATCACCATGCCCCTCCTGGAGCGCCACAACATCCTCACCCAGGTCGCGGGCCACGGCCTCGACACGGTGAAGATCCTGCCGCCCCTGGTGATCGGCCGCGACGAGGCGGACCTCTTCCTGGCGGCCCTCGACGAGGTCCTCCAGGCGGCGCACCACTTTCCCGGATCCGCCTGGGCCACCGCCCGCCAGCTCGCCACCCGCACCGTCCTCACCCGGTGACCTTGGAGATGACAACGAACCGCTGCAGCCCTACGCAGGTCCGGGCGGCTTCCGCCCCCTGTGGACGCAGCGCATGTGTGTCCTCAGCCCGTAGGGAGCGTCCCGCTCCATGTCGGCTTCGTGGTTGAGCCCTCCATTTCTCGAGCGCCCTAGGAGCCTGTCGGACTTTGGCGATCGTAGCGAGG
>CAZRGD010000192.1:0-5473 GCA_964599505.1 uncultured Nitrospirota bacterium
TGCAGATCTCCGGGGTTGGAGTCGGCTGGCAGGCGGGGTCATTGGCGCAGGCGGGATCGGCACAGTCGATGAGGCCGTTGCCGTCATTGTCGATGCCGTCGGTGCAGACCTCCGGGGTCGGCGCGGGTGTGCCGAGGCCGCAGCCGCCGGGGAAGTCGTTGCCGTCCTCCACGTACCGCTCATCGCTCTGGTCGTTGGACGTGGCACGGACGCGGCACGGGATGGCGTCGGGGTGACGTTCCTCGTACTTCCACTTGCCCTCGTCGTCCGCGGTCACTGTGGCGATGGCGATCCCACTGCCCGCCTCGGTGAGGGCGACATCGGCCTCCTTGGCCGCCTCTCCCTCGACCTTGAACCGGTCCTTCTCGTGCTCATAGCGCGCCTTGTCGATCTTCACCGACGTATGGTGGTGGTGGTGGTCGGCGCGGGCGGGGAGTGCCGTGGTACAGAGGAACGCGGCGCATAGGAGCGCCATGAGTCGGGTCCAATGGATCGGTGTTCGCATGGGAGAGCCTCCTTGGGGTGAGTGGGACAGCCGTTGGGCGCAACGGCACGAGCTTTAGCAATTCTCGTGCCATCAAGGGTCCTGCGTGAAAGCACATGGTGAGGGGCGCGGCATGTGTCTTTTTCCCGCCCCTTCCCGCGGGTCGTAACGCTGACGGCACCAAGCCTCTTTACGCCCCTCATGCAACGGACGTGCCATCCGGGTGCGGGTGGGCCACCCGTGGCGGCACGGGCGGTTACCTCACACGGCCTCCCATGCGGGCTGCCCGTGTGGGAAAATTCCTGCACAAGCGTACTTATATTTGCTACACGCTCCTGTGCCCATCAGCTTGCTGCTCAGAAGCTGGGCACCGAACCAGGTACGAGAATACGGATAAGAATGTTGTTTTTATTGCATTACGTTGTTTCAAATCGAGACGGCTATTGTACAAAAATGAGATTCGTCTAAGTTTGCGACATCGATCTCGTGTGGATACGTATAACTCACGGAGAAATAAAGGTATTCACTCTCCATGGCGAACACCACTGCACACCCAAGATCACCGCCACGCTCTCCGGGTGGTTGCACTTCAGGCCTCGCTAATTTTCCACGTAACCTTTTTTGTCAATGGGTTCTACGGTTATCGGAGGCTCTCGACCGGCTTTCAGGGGGGTGGTGATTTTTCACCACCGCGGACAAGATCGTCCTGCGGCCCGCCCACCTTGCCCCACCTCCCCGCCCAGGCTCCGGATCACGGGTCGTCCCGGTGGCCGCCGAGCTGGTGCAGGGTGCGGGCGATGGCGACCGGGGAGAACGGCCTGCGGCCGCTACCGCCGCAGGTAGTCGAGGTCGGAGCCCGGCTTGGTCGCCGGGAGAATCCGCTCGAAGGCGAAGACCGGCGCCCGGCTCGCCGGGTGGAGGCGGAGGAAGCGGACGCGCAGCCTGAGGTCGGTGCCGTCGCGTCGGTGCTCGAAGAGGGGGTCGGCGGAGGCGGGAAACTCGATGCGCGCGATGTACAGGGGGGAGGCGTGGATGCGGGCGGTGAAGTGGGTGGGCAGCTCCAGGGTCTGCTGCTTGCCGTGCGGGCGATCCTTGCCCCACCAGACGCGCTGGAAGGTGAACCGCCCCTCGAAGACCATCCCCACGTAGCGCTCGGGGTGGGCGCGTAGCTCGGTGACCGGCACCTCCTTGAAGGTGTGGACGGTCGCTTCGGGCGGCGTGGGCCGGTGGGCGGCGCAGGCGAGAATGAGGGCGAGCAGCGGCAGGAGGATGGCATGCTTCATGGGAGCCTCAACGCAGGGTGTGGGCGTACTCGACGGCGAGGTCGTAGTCGTGGGCCAGGGGCCGTCCCTTGTAGGTGGCGGTGGCGAGCGACACGGGGACACCGTCCTGGTTCACCGTGTGGCAGGCGCCGCACTGAATCGGGCCGTGGGAGCCGTCGGGATTGATCGCCGCGGCCTGGGCGTAGGTGGTGGTGTCGACGGTGGGGGTCACCGGGTAGAGACCGTGGGTCGATTCGTGACACCCCTGGCAGTGGATCTTCGCGTGGCCCTTGGAGTGGCGCATGAGGGCGTACTTGCCCGGCTGGTCGATGGGGAAGGCACGACCCCCCATGGATTCGACGAAGGGCGGGGCGTGGCAGTCGGCGCAGTGGGGCTCACCCGGGGCGAGCCAATAGTCGCGGCCGTGGGTGGCGGCGTCGTAAGGGACCGCGAGGCCGGGTGCCGGCCCCTCGGGGTCGGTGTCGGCGAGGATGACGGATCGGTCACCGTCTTCGTCGGGGGGGGTGAGGAGCGGCTTGTGGTCCGGGCCGAGCTTGATCTTGGCGATCGGGGCGATGGTCTGGCCGGTGCGGTCCCAGGTGCGGATGACGCCGGAGTCGAGGTCGGGGCCGTCGAGCGGGACGCGCGGGTCGAGATCGTCGCGGATGAGGCTCGCTTCGTCCTTGCCCAGCGCCGCGGCAATCTCGGAGAGCGACTTGTTGCGCAGAGTCTTGCCGCGCTGGGTGACCGCATCGGTGAGGTGGTCCGCCTTGTAGAGGGCGCGCGACAGAGGGTTGTGGCACTGGGTGCACCAGAGCCCCTTGTCGCCCACCCGGTCGCGCAGCCACGCGCCCACCGCGTTGAGGTGGCTCGGGGTGGCGATGTCGCGCCCCTTGGCGGGGTTGGCGTGGACATCGCGGCCGGTGTAGCACCCCGCCGAGTCGCGGTTGTCGCCCGTCGCGTATGGGTTGGCGCCGTCGGCGGTGATCGGGAAGGGGGTCAGCGTGCCGTCGGAGCGGTGCGAGGGGTGGCACCCCTGGCACAGGGAGGTGAGACCCGCCGCGTCGGGGGATGGGCGGAGCCGCTGGTGGGTGGTGTGGAGTGCTTCACTCAGGGGCGGGATGAGGGCGTCGGGGTTGGGGTGCAGGCGGTCGAAGTCGGGGCCGCGCTCGCTCGCCGGGACGTCACGAATCCGCTTCGAGGCGAGCACCCCCACGATGTTGTCCGCGTGGCAGTCCTGGCAGCGCACCGAGTCGTGGCCCAGGCGGGTGACGATGGTGCCGCCGGCGGGGTAGCGGGCGGTAAAGGCGGTGCCGTTGCGCGCGTCGTGGATCTCCAGGATGGAGACCGCCGCCGCCTTCAGGCGGGCGAAGTAGTCGGAGGTGCGCAACCCCTTGCGCCAGTAGGCGTACTCTTGCTTGTACTTGGTGAAGAGCGTGCCGTTGGCGTTGGCGGTGGCGTGGCAGCGATCACACGCCGGGACGTCGATGGGGTTGGTGCCGAACCCCTGGATCGGCTTGCCGTCCCGGCCCAGGGCCGGTTTGCCGCTCACCGCGTCCACCAGGGTCACCACCGCCCGCTGGAAGGGGCGGATGTCGGATTCCTTGAGGAAGAAGACCGAGGTGGCGTAATCGGAGAAGGGGGTGAGCGGCAGCCCCAGGGCCTCCCAGGTGTTCGGCGGCGAGAGCTCGATGGGGACGTTTTCCATCGCCGGCGAGTCGGTGAAGACTACCGTGCCGGTGGGGCCCGAGTAGCGCAGGACATCGCCGGAGACACGCTGGTTGGTGGGGCCGCGGTCGATCTTGATCGGGTAGGCCTCGCCGATCCGCAGCTTCTTGGCGTTCGCCGTGGTCCCTGTCGGGTTCGACCCCTTCAGGTCCTTGTAGATGTAGAGCTGGCGGAACTCCTCGCTCGCCAAGGTGCGGTGGCGGTACTCGGCGGTCCAGTAGAGCATCTTCTGGTGCTCGGAGCGGGTGTTGGGGGTGCCGTCGGGGGCCTGGTGGACGTAGTGGAGCTTGAAGCGGCGGTTGCCGTCCACCAGGACCTCGGGATCTTTCGGGTCGGCGCCGAGCAACCGCGGCGGCGTACCGTCGCGGTCGGTGCGCACCACCTGGGCGAGGATCGAGTTGTACGGCGGCAGGATGCAGCAGTAGCTAAAGTCGAAGCCGGTGCAGTGCATCCCCAGCTCGTAGTGGATGAGGATCTGGTAGTCGCGCGGCGGTGGGCTGCCCGCGGCGGCCGGCGTCGGCGCCGGGGCGCGGCCGGCGCACGCCGCGGCGAGGGAGAGGGCGGCGAGAGGGAGGAGGGTGTGGTATCTCACGGTCGGGCCTCCGTCGGGTTCGTCGTCGGGTGCAGCTCATACACCTCGGGGTGGAGGGTGACCTTGTATCGATCCTTGGCCAGCCGGTTGGCGTACGCCTGGATGTGGTCGGCGTTCCAGCGGGCGGTGATCTTGTAGCGGGTGTCCCCGTCCAGGGGAATCACCTCTTGCGAGCGGTGGTCGACCACCCGGATGAGGTGGTAGCCGGCATCGGTCTTCACCGGCTTGCTGATCTCCCCAGGCTTGAGGGCGAAGGCGATATCCGACAGGCGCGGGGCGCCCTGGGTGCGGCTGACCCAGCCGAGCATTCCAAGGGTCTGGGTGTGGCCGGGGACGATGGAGCGGTCGCGGGCGAGGGTGAAGAAGGTGGTGCCCTTGGGCGGGTTCTGAAGGATCTTGTAGATCTCCTCTGCCTCCTGCTTCGTCTTCACCACGATCTGCTGCACCTTGCGTTGCTCGGGGAGGGTCCATGCTTTGATCTGGTCGTGGTACCGCTTGGCGACCGCGGCGTCGTCGAGCCCTTCACGGGCGATGATCTCCTCGCGCACCAGTTTCACCAACTCCTGGCGGTGGAAGCCGGCGAGCGCCTGGGTGAAGCGCGCCCCGCGGTCGAGCCCCTGCTTGCGCGCGGCGTTCGCGAGGAGGTGCTGGCCGACGAGGCGGTTCACCGCCTTCACCCGCGCCGCGACGTTGCGCGGGGTGGCAGGGAGCAACGGCAGGAGCCGCCGCCAGGCGATCATCTCGCCGGCCACGATGGCCACCGGCGCGAGGGGGGCGCGCTGCAGGTCGTCGGCAGGCTCCAGGTTCTCCTTGTGCAGGATGATCTTCATCCCCTTGCGCAGGCGTGCCACCTCATCCGCGCGTACCTGTTGCTCATGTGCGGTGAGCAGCTTGCCACGCAGGCGGAGCTGGGCGGCGGTGGTAGTGGCACCCGCCTTCTTGATCGCCGCCTTGAAGGCTGCGTCGGTGAGGGGGTGCTCCCTCTGCAGCCGGACGAGATAGGTGGCGGCGAGGGTGGGATCGGTAAAGGCGTGGAGGTCTTGCTCATAGAGGGGGGTCTGGTCGAGCTTGCGGTCGCGGCCGTCGAGGTAGAGGAGGCGGGCAGTGATCAGCCGCTCCAGCACCTGGGCACGTGCCGAGGGGGCGTTGGGGGCGTTCTCCGCACCCACCATCGCGAGGCTCCCGACGGCGCTGACGAGCTCACCGAGGGTGACCGTGGTGTCTCCCACCTGTGCGGCGATCGCCTTTGGGTCGGGGGGCGCGGCGGTGGCGGTGAGGGGGAGGAGAAGGATAAGGGTGGCGAGGATCCAGCGAGACATGGGCTCCCTTTCGGTGGATAGCAAAGCGGGTTCGGTGGCAACGGAGGGTATCGTTCCGCAGCGGGACGTAGCGAGGGCGGGCGGGATG
>CAZRGD010000193.1:0-5429 GCA_964599505.1 uncultured Nitrospirota bacterium
CCGCGTGCGGATGGCGTCGCGGCTGGCGCGGAAGGTCGCCATCACCGTGGCCTCGTCGCCGGTCGCCTGGGCCGGGTCGGCCAGGGGCCAGTGGCGTTTCTCCACCTCCGGCCCCAGGGCGGGGCAGTGCTCATCCGCGTGGCCGCAGACGGTGACCACCCAATCGGCGTCGGCCACCATTTCTTGGGTGACGCGGGTGGAGCGGTGGTGGGAGATGTCGACCCCCGCCTCCCTCATCACCGCCACCGCCCGTGGGTTGAGGCCGTGGGTCTCGATGCCGGCGGAGGTGACCTCGACCCGGTCTCCGCTGAGGTGGCGCGCCCACCCCTCGGCCATCTGCGAACGGCAGCTATTGCCGGTACAGAGAAAGAGGATACGGAGGGGGGTGGCCATGGGTCGCGCTCGGGGTGTGGCGAGGGGGCGTTCAGGCAGGGCAACAGGTGCGCGCGGGCCGGCCGGCCATGGCGGCGAGGCGGTCGCGGTCGTCCGTGAAGGGCGGCTCGTCGGCGGTGGCGGTGGCGACCTCGTCGATTACCCGCCGCGCCCAGGGCGGCAGTGCCGGGTGGAGGCGGTAGTGGATCCACCGGCCGTCGCGCCGGTCCACCACCACCCCACCGTCGCGCAGCAGCGCCAGGTGGCGCGACACCTTCGGCTGCGCCACCGCCAGGGCCGCGGTGAGCTCGCAGACACACAGCTCACCCTCGGCGGCGAGGAGTGCCACGCAGCGCAGGCGGGTCGGATCGGCGAGGAGGGGGAGGAGATCGGTGGGTGACATATTTGGGTAGCCAAATATATGTCCAGACAGATATATCGTCAACCCCCGCCCATCCGCCCCCTCCGGTCGAAAAAGGGGACAGGACCCTTTTTCGTAGTTTCTTCGCCGCTGCTGGAAGAGGGGCAAAAAGGGTCCTGTCCCCTTTTCTGCCGCTCACCCCTCGGCGATCACGACCGCTGCCGCCATTCCCCGCTCGTGGGTGAGGGAGAGGTGAAGGTGGCGCACGCCTTGCCGTGTCGCCTCTGTGGCGGCACCGCCGGTGAGGTGGAGCTCGGGTTGGCCGGTGTCGGTACGCACGACCTCTACCTCGCGCCACCCCACCGGGCCGCCGATGCCGGTCCCGAGCGCCTTGGCTGCGGCCTCCTTGGCCGCCCAGCGGGCGGCGAAGGAGGGTGCCGGGTCGCGGCGGTGCAGGCAGTCGACCCGCTCCCGGTCGGTGAAACAGCGTCCCAGGAAGCAGTCGCCGAAGCGCGCCAGCGTCCGCCGCATCCGTGCCACCTCACACAGGTCGATGCCGATCCCGAGGACCATTCCCCCATGATACGCCCCTTGGCATCCTCCCGTGTCCACCTCCCTATGGACTTCGTTTTTCGCGCAGCGAAAAACGCCCAGTTGTCGCGCCCGCGGCCACGATGCAATCTTGTCGGCTGTCCATGTCCTCTCCCGAACCCCTCACCCGCGAAGCGATTCAGCGGCTCGTCGAGCAGACGACGGAGCGTCTGCTGGTTCACCATGTCCCGGGTCAGGACCGCCGCATCACCCAGGAGAACGTCTACCAGCCGGGCAACCGGTGGAACCTGCCGCCGATCCTTGAGCTGATGAAGGAGCTTCTGCTCCCCGGCTCCGAGCTCCAGGGGAGCGAATACCTCGACCACTGCCTGGAGCAGATCGACGCGGGCAAGCGGATCCTTTTCGTCGCCGAGCACGCCGGGAACTTCGACGTCCCCTGCTTTTTCTACCTCGTCGGGCGCGCCTCGCCCCACTACCGCCGAATCCTCGATCGACTGATCTACATCGCCGGCCGCAAGCTCAACGAGGAGAGCGAGCTGGTGAAGATGTACACCGAGATCTTCTCCCGCATCGTCATCGTGCCGCGCCGCGAGCTCCGGGGACCGAGTCACGAGGAGAGCGAGGCGGAGCGCGAGGCACGCCTCGCCGAGGAGCGGGCCGCCGCGGCGATCAACCGCGCCGCCTTCCGGCGCATGGCGCAGCTCAAGCGCAAGGGCCACATCTTCTGCCTCTTTCCCCTCGGCGGCCGGCCGAAGGGCGACCAGGAAAACCTGCCGGTGAAGGAGACGACCTCGTACCTCAAGGCGTTCGACTTCGCCTATCCCATCGCCATGGTGGGCAACCTCCTGCCGGCGACCGCCGGGCCGATGGCGGCGGAGCTGCCGGTCCAGGATCGGGTCGTCTTTCGGGTCGGCGCACCGATCACCTGCGCCGAGTATCTGGTAGCGAGCCGCCTTTTGTGGGAGGCGTCGGGCTCACCGCTGGATTTCGAGCAGTTCACCGTCAATCGGGTGATGGACCTCCTCGACGAGCTCCATCGAGAGACGGCTGGGGAGGTAGCCGATGGTGGCGGTGCAGGGACTTGAACCCCGGACACTGCGGATATGAGCCGCATGCTCTAACCAGCTGAGCTACACCGCCTCACGGGCCCCGACAGAGGCCGACCCAGCGGCCTCTCAGAGGGGAGCGGACGCTACCGAGCCACGCCTTGTCGGTCAAGGGGTTGGCCATAATCGTCGGCTCGAAATCGGTATCGGGATCGACCCCCTACCGCTGGACCACGGTACGGATCGGTGTCGGGGGCGCCCTGAACGGCGGTCCAGCGGCGGGAGCAGGGGGGGGGACGAGATTCGATCCCGATACCGATCCCGATACCGATGGCCCTCCGGCTGTTTCACCCTGTGGGTGCGTGGCCGCGAGGCTCATGGCTGTGGCAACCGCTTGCCGCGGCGGTAAAAAGGTGTAGTGGAGACGATCAGAGCCGACGGTCAAGGGGTTGGCCACCGTCGTTGACTTCCCCGGCCGCCTCTCCCCACTATCGCCCTCCCATCTACCCCTCCCCGGCTGCGCCTCTCCCCTCATTCGCCGTGGGTATTCCCCTCCTCCTCGCTCTGCTGCTCGTGCCCCACCCCGCGTGGGCCCTGGCGAGCCGTGCCCAGAGTCGGTCGGTCCTCGCCCTGGTCTTCCACTCGGGGCCGATGGTGCAGGCGGTCCTGCTCCTGCTGGTCTTCTTCTCCGTGGTGTCGTGGGCGATTATCACCCTCAAGTGGCAGGTGGTGCGCCGTGCCCGCCGTGGTTCGCGCACCTTCCTGGAGATCTTCTGGAAGACCGAGCGACTCGGCTCGATCTTCGAGACGGCCCGCAAGATCGACGGGGCGCCCCTGGCGGAGCTCTTTTCCGCCGGCTACGGCGAGCTCGTCCGCCTCTCCCAGCGCGGCGGCGGCCATGCGCTCCCCGCCGCCGAGGGGGAGGCGCCGAGTGAGATGAGCACCGACCTCGGCGGGGTGGAGAACATCGGCCGCGCCCTGAGCCGCGCCACCAACGAGGAGATCGGCCGCCTGCGCCGCTACCTCACCTTCCTCGCCACCACCGGCTCCACCGCCCCCTTTGTCGGCCTCTTCGGGACCGTCTGGGGGATCATGGACGCCTTCCGCGAGATCGGCGCGCGCGGCAACGCCACCCTGGCGGTGGTCGCGCCGGGGATCTCCGAGGCGCTGGTGGCCACCGCCGCCGGGCTGGCGGCGGCGATCCCCGCGGTGATCGCCTACAACTACTTCAACAGCAAGATCGACACCCTCACCGCCGAGATGGACAACTTCCACGCCGAGCTCCTGAACATCGTCCGGCGCCACTTCGTGAGCGACGCGCAAGATGTTGCACCGTAGGGCGGGCCGCGCCCCCATCGCCAATATCAACGTCACCCCCCTGGTGGACGTGATGCTGGTGTTGCTCATCATCTTCATGGTCACCAGCCCGATGCTCTCCCAGGGGGTCGACGTGGAGCTGCCGGAGGCCGCCTCGACGCCGGTGAGACAGGCGAAGGAGCCCCTCACGGTCACCATCAACCGGGCCGGCCAGGTCCACATCGAGGACCACGTGGTCGCCATCGACCGCGTCGGCGCCAAGGTAGAGGCGATCTTCCGGGCGCGCGAAGCGCGCCGACGCGAGGTCCTCCTGCGCGCCGACCGCAACGTCCCGTACGGCGTCGTCGCCCGGGTCATGGCCTCCCTCCAGGAGGCGGGGGTCGACCACCTCGGGATGATCACCCGCCCGGTGGAGACGGAGTAGGTCCGCCGCCATGCGGCCAGCCCGCACCCCAGACCGTCTCGGCCCCTTCCTCCGCCGTAGCGTGGTGGGCCACCTGGTGGCGGTGGCCGCGGTGCTCACCGTTGGCCACCTGGCCCTCCACCGTTTCCATCCGGTGCCGCCGTCGGTAGAGGTGCGGCTGGTGAAGGAGCTGGCGCGCCACTCCACCGCGCCGCAGCGGGCGGTGGTCCCGAAGCAGGTGGCCAAGCCGGCACCACCGAAGGTGGTAAAGCCGCCGCCGAAGCCGAAGGCCAAGCCGAAACCGCGTCCCAAACCGAAGCCAAAGCCAAAGCCGAAGCCCAAGGTGGTCCACCCGAAGCCGAAGGCGCCCGATCACGCTTTGGTGGACGAGAAGAAGTGGGAGGAGAAGAGCCTCTCGGACATCCGCCGACGGCTGCGAGCGCGGCGCGCGAAGGCAAAAGAGGAGGAGGCGAAACGACAGCACGAGGAGCGGGTGCGGCGGCAGCAGGTGGCCGCGGAGCGGAAACAGCGGCAGGAAGAGGCCCGCCGGGAAGAGGAACGCAAGGCGCTGGCCGAGACCATCGCCCGGATCAAGGAGGAGGAGGCCGCCCAGGTCGCCGCCGCCACGGCGGCGACGGCACGCGCCCGCCGCCTCGCCGCGGCGCGCGACGCGGCCGCCGCCGAGGCGGTGGCGATGGCCGAGCACCACCGCGCCACCTACCAGGGGGTGGTGGCCGGGGTCATCCGGGACAACTTCACCCTGCCCCCCAACGTCTCCAAGGAGGCCCGTCTGGTGACCAAGATGCGGGTGCGCGTTGACCTCACCGGCGAGGTCTTGGACGTGGTCATGGAGTCGCCCTCGGGCAATCGCTTCTTTGACGAGGCGGTCGATCGGGCGGTACGTAAGTCGGCACCCCTGCCCCGCCCCCCCGACGACCTCTCGCTGTTGGACACCTTCGACGGCACTGCCGTCACCCTCTACTTCAAGTTCGACTCCAACCTGTTGTGAAGCTTTTTTCGCTGCGCGAAAAAAGATAGTGGGCGGGGAAGGGAGCGTACGGTGGTGCCGAGGGACAGCGAGGTGCACCGCGATATGGCCAGCTAAAAAGGGGAAGGTGGCCTGGTGGGCCGGTGTCAACGAAGGAGGGAGCGCAGGACGTGACCCCGAGTTTGGAAGCCACACCTTGTCCAGCTTTCGCCCGTCCCCTGACCTGATGTACGTTCGTCCGTGGAAAAGGGACCCCTTGGAGTCTGTCGGACTTTGGCGATCGTAGCGAGGGAAAGCGGGCTCGAGTCCGGATTGCGACCCATTCGTAGCGCTACGTGGGCCTATGCAACGAAGAATGGGGCGCGATCCGGGCCGAGATCCGCTTTTCCG
>CAZRGD010000194.1:0-5423 GCA_964599505.1 uncultured Nitrospirota bacterium
GTGGATGTCCTCGTCCGGGGGGGGGGAAGCGAGGTTGTGGTGGTGGTCGTGGGTAGGCATGGGGAATGTCTACCCAATATGCGTTGTTTTTGCCACCTTTATTTCGGTTTACGCAGTCCGAAATAATGGAGAGTGGCGTACACACAATGTGTTGCGCGTTGGCACGTGCGTTGCATTTACCCAGGCGATTCCCCGGTGACTCTGCCCATGACCTCCCTTCCGCACCTCCTCGCCGCCGCGATCGCCGGCGCCGCCGTCATCCTCGCCGGGGGCGGCTACGCCCTCTGCTTTGCCCTCGGCCGCGCCCGCGGCGGGGTGTGGCTCCCCCTCTCCCATGGTGCCTACCTCTGCCTCGCCGTCGCGGTGGCGACGCTGGCCTGGGCGCTCGACCTGCGTGGCTTCTGGCGCGGCGTCGCCTGCCTGATGGTCCTCGGCTACTTCGTCGGCCCCCGTCTCATCTGGCGTCTCTCCAACGACATCGAGCGGCGCTGACCTGTTCTCCCACCCGTAATTGCTCATCCCCAACTCCAAGGAGCCTCTATGGAACCCCTTTGGCAGCGCGAAGAGTTCTGGCGCAAGGCCGCCATCTTCGTCACCGCCGGGATGGCGGTGGTCCTCATCCTTCTCACCTTCGACTCCCTGGCGAAGAGCACCGCGGGCAAGGGGCTGGTCCCCGCCTACGCGGTGATCAACCAGCAGATCGACTACCGCTTCGACGATGCCCGCAACATGCGGGTGCCGGTGATCGAGGGGGAGCAGCTCCTCTTTGGCAAACGCCTCAGTGAGCAGGAGGCCAAGGCCATGGTGAGTCACGGCAAGAAGACGGTGCAGGCGAAGAACTGCATGGACTGCCACACCCTGCTCGGCAACGGCGCCTACTACGCCCCCGACCTCACCAAGGCGTGGCTCGATCCGCAGTGGGAGGGGATGGAGACCCTCACCGAGACCGACTCGCGTGAGGCGGCGATGGCTGCATTCCTCCAGCACCCGTCCCACTACGCGACCCAGGAGCGGGTGATGCCGGAGCTAAAAATTACCCCGGAGGAGGCGCGCGCGGTGGTCGCCTTCCTCAAGTGGATGTCGGCGATCGACACCCACGGCTTCCCCGCCAACTTCGACCCGCACGCAGAAGAGGAGGGGTGATCATGGCCGCCTTCGACAGCAGCCGCCTGAACGGCGGACAAAAGCTCGCGATCAAATACTTCACCGTCGCCATCGTCCTCTTTGGCGCCCAGGTCCTCTTTGGGATGCTCGCCGGTCTCCAGTACGTGAAGCCGGACTTCCTGCACCAGGCCCTCCCCTTCTCCATTACCCGCATCGTCCACATCAACGCGATGGTGGTGTGGTTGCTGTACGGCTTCCTCGGCTCGGTCTATTGGCTGCTGGAGGATGAGAGCGGTGTCCCGGTGGTGGGGCTCGGTCTCGGAAACCTCGCCTTCTACGTCCTCACCGCCGCGGTGGGGGTGGTGGTGGTGGTCTACCTCTTTGTTCAGATCGGGCCCGGCAACGACCTCACCCGTTGGCTGATCACCGAGGGGCGCGAGTACATCGAGGCGCCGCGCTGGGCGGACATCGGCATCGTCGTGTGTGTCCTGCTCTTCTTCTACAACGTCGCCGCGACCTTCCTGAAGGGGCGCTTCTCCGGCATCAGCGGGGTGCTCACCCTCGACCTCATCGCGCTGGCCGGCCTCTACCTGGCGGGGATGTTCTACCAAGTGAACATCAGCCACGATCAGTACTGGTGGTGGTGGGTGATCCACCTCTGGGTTGAGGCGACCTGGGAGGTCCTCGTCGGCTGCATCCTTGCCTGGGGCCTGATGCACCTGCTCGGGACGCGCCGGAAGATCGTCACCACCTGGCTCTATGTGGAGGTGGTGTTGATGCTCGGCTCTGGCATCCTCGGCCTCGGCCACCACTACTTCTGGATCGGGATGCCCGATTACTGGCTGAAGATCGGCGGCTTCTTCTCCGCCCTGGAGCCGATCCCCCTGGTGGCGATGGTGGTCCACTCGGTCTACGACTCGGGTGAGCACCACCTGCGTAATACCAACCATCCGGCCTTCGCCTGGTTCATCGCCCACACCATGGGCAACTTTTTCGGCGCCGGCGTCTGGGGCTTCATGCAGACCCTGCCGCAGATCAACCTCTACACCCACGGCACCCAGTGGACCGCCTCCCACGGCCACGTCGCCTTCTGGGGCGCCTACGTGACCATCGTCGTGCCGATGGTCTACATCGCTCTGCAGAAGGGGCGCGGTAATGTCTGGATGGGGAGCGGCTTCGCCGGCGCCTGGCGGTGGAAGTGGGCCCTGGGCCTTCAGGCCCTCGGCACCGTGGGGATGGCCATGTGTCTGCTCATCGCCGGCTACGTCCAGTCGTTCACCGAGCGCGCCATCGGCGGCTCCACCTGGGAGGCGTACTTCCACGCCCAGACTCAGCCGTGGTTCACCCAGGCGATGCACTGGCGGATGCTCTTCGGGGTGATCTTCTCCCTCGGCTTCCTCCTCCTCGTGTGGGATCTGGTGGCCATCGGGGTCGGCGAGAGCCGCGCCGCGGAGGTTCTGCCATCCCGCCAGGAGGCGGCGGCCGCGGCCTGAGCACCGGTCCAAGGGTTGGGTGGGGCCCCGTTGCCGCGCGGCCCCACCTCGCCCCTTTCCACCCAACTCCATCAGGAGTTCCTCCATGGCCAACGACGACTCTTCCCTCTACACCCGCCTCGGCGGCTACGACGCCATCGCCGCGGTCGCCGGCGACCTCCTCTCCCGGCTCGAGGGCGACGCCCTCCTCGGCCGCTTCTGGCAAAACCGCGGTGACGACGGCATCGCGCGCGAGAAGCAGCTCCTCATCAACTACCTGTGCGCCTCCGCCGGCGGCCCCATGGTCTACACCGGGCGCGACATGAAGACCTCCCACCGTGGCATGGGGATCACCAGCGCCGATTGGGATGCCTTCATGGGCCACCTGGTGGCGACTCTCAAAAACTTTTCCGTTCCTGAGCGGGAAACGGGTGAGGTTCTTGCATTCATTGAGTCCACCAAAGATGACATCGTTGAGCATGGATAACGTTTTGTTCGGGTTCGCTATAATGAATGAGTTGCGGCACACCGTAGTGGCGATTGCGTGGGTGGCTCCATGAGTCAGGTCCTCGGCCCGATCCATTATCTGATGTGGAACAAGATCGCCCTCGCCCACGGCTGGGAGGGGGCGTGCGTGGCGGCGTCGGAGGCGGCGTGGGGGGGGCAGCGGGTTGCCGACCTCCTCGCTGGGGCCGCCGTTCACCGGTGGGCGCCACCCCAAGGCGAACTCGCCGAGCTGATTGGTGATGCCGCCATCCACGGCTGGCTCCAGGAGGCGGTGAACCGAGTGGAGCAGAGCCTTGCCGCCACCGTCGCCGCGCTGCTTGGCGTTGGCGACGGTGCCGAGTCGCTGCTCGCCGACGCCTCCCGCGCCCACGGAAGCGATGCGGCCGCCGCCGCTGCGGCAGGGGAGGGAGGCAACCCCCTCGGCCGCCTCACCCCGCTGCTCATGCAGTGCTACCTCGACGGGATGCCGTGCGACCAGGTGAGCGAGGTGGCGGAGCAGACCCCCACGCGGCTGGTGGTCCGCCGCATCCTCGAGTCTCACCGTTCCAACTGGGAGGGCGGCGGCGCCCCGGTCGCCACGATGATCGCCTTGCAGGGGGCGTGGAGCGGCGGGCTTGCCGCCGGCGTCGACCCGCACATCACCCACCAGCGCCAGACCCAGCCGGTCGCCGGGATGCTCGCCTGCCTCGACACCTTTGTTCTCGATTGATTCGGGTCGCCTTCCGGCTCTGCCCATTGTGAACCCCATCCTCTGCCACCCGATCCCGCGTCTCCTCCTCCTGGCCATGGCCACGATGTTCTTGCCCACCTACGTGCAGGCCGCCACCTCGGTGGTCCTCTCGGGCCATACGAGCTGGGTGAACACCATCGCGGTGAGCCCGGACGGGGCGCTCGTGGCCACCGGCGGTAACGACGGCGCCATCGGCATCTGGGGGATCGACGGTGCGTGTCACCACTTCATCCACCTCCCCCGCCTCGCCACCCCCATGGGCGACGACTCCCTCCTCGCCCACCTGGGGGTGCCGGTGAACGCGGTCGCCTTCGACCCCACCGGCCAATGGCTTGCCGCCGGCGGTGGCGATGGTGTCATTCACCTGGTGGCGGTAGGGGAGGGACGGATCACTGCCACCCTCACCTCCCAGGCGACCGGCCAGGTGAACGCCCTGTGCTGGCTCCCCGATGGCAGGCTACTCGCCGGTGGTCTCGACGGCTGCCTCACCCTGTGGGACGTGGCCGGCCGCCGGGTGGTGACCCGTCGGATGCTCTTTCAGTTCCCCATCCAGCAGATCGCCCTCGCTCCGGACGGCAAGCGCATCGCGGTGTGTGCCATGGAGAGCCGGGTGAAGATCGCCACCCTGCCCGGGCTGGAGACCGCCCAGATCCTCAAGGGGCACAAGGATGTGGTCTACTCGGTGGCGTGGTCCTCCGGCGGCCGCTACCTCGCCAGCGGCTCCAACGATCGCCGGGTCCTCCTGTGGGATCTCCAGGAGGGGGGCGCGTCGCACGTCTTCTGGCAGGATGACGAGCCGGTTTACGCCGTCGCCTTCGCCCCCGACGGTGCCACTGTGGCGATCGCCCCGCGCGGCACCGTCATCGAGTTGCTCACCGTCCCCGGTGGTGAGCCGGGGACCGACCTCACCGGTCACACCGCAGACATCTGCGCCCTCTGCTTCTCGACCCCCTCCATCCTGGTCAGCAGCAGCCGTGACGCCACCGCCCGCATCTGGCACCTGAAGAGCAGTAGGCAGTAGGCAGTTCTCATCCTCGATCGATTTCTTCTCAACCTCTGGATCCCTGAGCCCAAGCGCCGTAGGCGCCCCACCCATGCGCGAAGCGCGGTTTTGTCTTCGCGCTGTTTGTGGAGAAAAAAAATGGATATCTCCGGCCTGATCATCGACACCCAGGAGGGCGACGCCGAGCGCGTTGCTGCCGCGGTCACCGCCTTCGACGGGGTGGAGCTCCTCCACCTTGTGCCGCCGGCGCGCGTCGTCGTGTTGGTGGAGGCGGAGGGGATCAACCCCTCCATGGACCTCTCCAGCCGCATCTGGGAGATCCCCGGTGTGGTCGCCATCAACCTCGCCTGCCACTACCACAATGTGGAGGAGATCGAGGAAGCAGAGGAATTCGAGGTGAGCCGGTGAGCACGGTGTGTTTGGGGAGCAGGGGCTAGGGATTAGGGACTAGGGGCTAGGGAAGGACGGCCCTGCGGGCCGGATGAGATGACGATGGACGCCACCCACCAAACCCAATATTTGGCCGCGCAGCGGCCAACCACCCCTAGCCCCTAATCCCTAGCTCCTATCCCCTTCCCCCAGAGCAAGCACCCAGCCCCTCTCCCTC
>CAZRGD010000195.1:0-5412 GCA_964599505.1 uncultured Nitrospirota bacterium
CTCGGGCGCGGGGACCGGGGTGGCGTCCAGGGGGTGGAGGACCAGGCGTACCTCCGCCGGCCACCCCTCCTCCGCCCAGGCGTGGATCTTTTGCAGGAGCTCGGCGCGGCGGAAGTTCAGCTCGGTGAGCCAGCCGGTGTCGTCCACGTGGATTACCAGCGCCCGCCCCTGGAGGTGGCTCGCCTCGCTATGCACTGCGATCGGTGCGCCCACCACCTCCGCCCACCCCTCGCGCAGTCGCGCCACCCGACTGGAGGTGGCCGCCATCCGCGGCTCTTTGAGGATGCGGCCGAGGAGGGCGTCGAGGGGTTGGAAGCCGCGGGCCATGGGGAGGGCGCTGCGCGCCGGAGGAAGGGAAATCGGGAGGTAGGGAAACAGGGGTGGTCGCCCTGCGGGCTGGGACGGCCGAAGCAAAGTAGAAGGTAGGAAGTAGAAAGTAGAAAGGGGGTGGTGCCGGCCTGCGGCCGGCGATCATCTCTTTGTGGGTGGCTTCCATCGGCAAGGCATGCGGCCCGCAGGCCGTCCTCCCCCTTTCTACTTTCTACTTCCTACTTCCTACTTTCTACTTTCTACTTTCTACTTCCTACTTCCTACTTCCTACTTCCTACTTCCTACTTCCTACTTCCTACTTCCTACTTCCTACGCGAGCGAAGCGAGCCCCCCCCTACATCGGCGCGCCGCCGCTGCCGAGGATGCGGGCCACCACCTTCTGATTCATCTTCACCTGCGCCTCTTCGCGCAGGCGAGCGGTGAGAACCTCCATGGCGAGCTGGAGCTTGGCGGTGAGGAGCTGGTTGCGGATCTTCTCCTTCGCCGCCTTCAGGCCGGCGGGGTCCGGGGCGATGTGTTTCGTCACCTCGACTACCGCCACCTCTTGTGGTCCATGGAGGAGCATGGCAGATCGGTCTTGCGGCAGGTTGAACGCCTTGCGCACGTCACCCAAGGCGGCCAGGGCCGCCGGCGCCTGGGCACGGGTGAAGGGCGCCGGCTTGATTACCGTGACCCCGAGCCCCTTGGCGAGCTTGGCGAGGGAGGCCCCCCCGTCGATCGCCTTTTGCCAGGTGGCGGCGGTCTCGTTGGTCAGCGCCTGGGCACGCTCCTTCACCAGGTCGGTGCGCACCGCCTCCTTCGCCTCCTCCAGGCTCTTCGGCCTGGCTGGGATGCGTTCGGTGGTGCGGACCACGTAGAAGAGGCCGTCCGCCTCCACCGGCGGCGCGACCTCACCCGTGGCGATCGCCATCGCCGCCTCCATCACCGGCTTGGGCAGCAAGCTGCTGGTGGCGTCGAGGGGGCCGGCGGTCTGCCAGGTGAGCTTTGCCGCGGCGGCGAGCTTGTCGGCATCACCGCCATCGGTGATCGCCTCCTGAAGCTTGGAGGCGCGGGCCAGCGCCAGCGCTCTTGCCTGCTCCTTCACCACCTCGATGCGGACCTTGTCTTTCACCTCCTTCAGGGGGCGCAGCCCCGCCTCTTTGTGCTCTTCGATCTGGATGATGTGAAAGCCGAAGCGGGTCTGCACCGGGCCGACGATCTCCCCTGCCTTGGCGGCGAAGGCGGCCTCCTCAAAGGCGGGGACCATCTGGCCGCGGTGGAACTCACCGAGCTCGCCCCCCTCGGCGGCGGTGGTGTCCTCCGAGTACTTCTTCGCCAGCGCCGCGAAGTCTCCGCCCTCCTGGGCCTTGGCGAGGATCTCGATCGCCTTGTTCTCGACCTCCTTCACCTTCGCCGGGTCCGCGTCATCAGCGACGCGCAGGAGGATGTGGCGGGCGCGCACCGTCTCCGGGACCTCGTACTGGTCGAGGTGGGCCTCGTAGGCCTCGCGCAGCTCGTCGTCGGTGGGGGTGACCTCCTGCTCGAAGTCGGCCGGGCGAAAGGTGAGGGTGGCGACCTTCAGCTTTTCCGGAACCATGTACCGCTCGGCGTGCGCCGCGTGGTAGGCGGCCAGCGCCGCGTCGTCCAGCTTCACCTGTCCTACCAGGTGGGCTGGGTCGAGGACGGCGTAGGCGACCTTGAGCTTCTCATCCTGGAGGCGGTACTGCTCGGTCACCTCGGCGTCGCTCACCGTCAGGGTGCCGCGCACCAGCCTTGACAGGTGGAAGGCGGCGAGGAGCTCGCGCCGGTTCGCCTCGAACTGGTCCGGGGAGATGCGTTGGCGGCGCAGGTAGGCGTCGTAGAACCGCTTCTGAAAGCGGCCGTCCTGCTGGAAGTCGGGGACCGCCCGGATCGTGTCGAGGAGCTCCGCGTCGCTCACCGACAGCCCCATCTCCGACGAGGCGTGGGCGAGAAGCCGCCGGCTGATCAGGTTGTTCAACGCCCGCCGCTTCAGGCCAAGCTGTTCCACCACCTTCGGGTCGACGGTGCCGCCGGTGGCCTGGCGCAGGGAGTCGAGGAGGTTGTTCAACTCCATCTGGTAGTCGTGGTAGAGGACCTGGTCGCCGTCGACCCAGGCGACGATGCCGGTGGGGTTGTTCGCCGCGCCACCTTTGCCCCAGGCGTAGAAGATGGTGACCACGAAGGCGGCGATGACCAGCCAGAGGATGGCCTGGAGCGAGCGGATCGACTCGCGCATGGAGGTGAGCATGGTTGGGTACCCCTCAAAATGGTGCGGAGTGGCTGTATCGCCACGAAGATCGCCAACGGTGAGGGCGGACTATAGGGAAGGGGTGTGGTGAGCCACAAGAAAGGGGGAGTGCTTGGGGCTCCCTTGGCGAGCCAGGGGTGAGGGAAGGAGAGCCCTTCGGGCTGATGAGATGACGAGGGAAATCTCCAGCAAAAAAAATTATCCGGCCGCGACAGCGGCCATCCACTCCCTCACCCCTCATCCCGCGAGCGAAGCGAGCCCATCCCCCATCCCCCCTCGGTACGCACCGCAGGCGAACAATCGGTTGTCACCCTGGAAAGTGCGCTGATATGATGCGCGAATTCTTTTCGTGTTTGTAAGTAGCTGAAATATAACGCTTTTCCCATTCCCCCCCGGGGTCACCTTGATGCTCTGGAATTACTTTCTCGGTCTCTTCTCCAACGATCTGGCGATCGACCTGGGGACCGCCAATACCCTGGTCTACGTGAAGGGACGGGGAATCGTCGCCAACGAGCCGTCGGTGGTGGCGATCGCCCAGAACTCCAAGAAGGTCCTCGCGGTGGGCAAGGACGCCCGCGACATGCTCGGCAAGACCCCCGCCTCGATCAGCGCCATCCGGCCGATGAAGGACGGGGTGATCGCCGATTTCGAGATTACCGAGGAGATGCTCCGCTATTTCATCCACAAGGTGCACAACCGCCGCGCCCTGGTCTCGCCGCGAATCATCGTCTGCGTCCCCTCGGGGATCACCCCGGTCGAGCAGCGCGCGGTGCGTGACGCGGCGATGAGCGCCGGGGCGCGCGAGGTCTACCTGATCGAGGAGCCGATGGCGGCGGCGATTGGTGCGGGGCTGCCGATCACCGAGGCGAACGGCAACATGGTGGTGGACATCGGCGGCGGGACGACCGATGTCGCCATTATCTCCCTGGCCGGCATCGTCTTTTCCCAGTCGGTGCGCGTCGGCGGGGACAAGATGGACGAGGCGATCGTTCAGAACATCAAACGCAAGTACAACCTCCTGATCGGTGAGCGGATGGCGGAGAAGGTGAAGATCGAGCTCGGCTCCGCCTTTCCCATTGCCGAGGGCAAGACCATGGAGGTGAAGGGGCGCGACTTGGTCTCCGGGATCCCGAAGACGGTGGTAATCGACGACGAGGAGGTGCGCGCGGCCCTCGCCGAGCCGGTGGCGCAGATCGTCGAGGCGGTGAAGTTCGCCCTCGAGAACACCCCGCCGGAGCTCTCCGCCGACATCGTCGACAACGGCATGATGGTCGCCGGCGGCGGCGCCCTGCTCACCGGCATGGAGGCGCTGTTGCGCGAGGCGACCGGGGTGCCGGTGGCGCTCGCCCCCGACCCCCTGTGTGCGGTGGTGGTGGGGACCGGCAAGGCGCTGGATGAGCTGGAGCTTC
Source organism: uncultured Nitrospirota bacterium (assembly GCA_964599505.1). Classification (GTDB taxonomy): domain Bacteria; phylum CG2-30-53-67; class CG2-30-53-67; order CG2-30-70-394; family CG2-30-70-394; genus CG2-30-70-394. Next base: position 3,988 of record CAZRGD010000195.1, read on the forward strand.
TGCGCCAGATCAGCGTGGACTAGCCCGATGGATCTCCTGCCACCCCTTCGACCCGGTCGCGGGCGGCCCCTCGGGCGCCGCCCCGGGGTGGGGTGAGGGAGAGATCGTGCTGTCGCTCCTGGGCCGTTACCACCACGCCGTCGAGCTTACCGCCTGTCTCCTGGCGGGGATTGCCCTGCTCTCCGCGACCCGCCACGACCCCAACCGCTTCGCCTGGGTCGAGGAGGTGTCGATGGCCCTGGTGTCGCCGGTGGAGCGGGCGGTGACCACCACCGGCCACGCCGTGCGTGATCGGTGGCACCGCTATGTCCACCTCGGCCACCTCGCGGAGGAGGACGTGGCCCTGCGTCAGCGGGTGGCCGCCCTGGAGGCGCAGCTCCACCGCGAGGAGGAGATCGAACAGGAGAATGAGCGTCTCGCCCGGCTGCTTCACTTCGCCCCGGCGCGCACCGACCTGCCGATGGTGGTGGCGCGGGTGATCGGCCGCGACGCCTCGCGCTGGTACGGCGCCGTCGACCTCGATCGTGGGGTGAGCGACGGCGTCCACGCGGGATTGGCGGTGATCACCCACCGTGGGATCGTCGGGGTCGTCCATCGTGCCAGCGCCCACGCCTGCCGGGTGCGACTGATCACCGACCCCGCCTCCGCCCTGCCGGTGTTGCTGGATGAGCAGCGGGCCAAGTGCATCCTCGTGGGGGATGGTCGCCTCTGCCGCCTCAAGTACCTGGAGACCGGGGTGAAGGTGGGCGAGGACGAGGAGGTGATCACCTCCGGCTACGGCAACATCTTCCCCAAGGGGCTCCGGGTAGGACGGATCACCGCCGCCGGCCATGGCGCCAACCGCCTCTTCCAGGAGGTGACCGTGGCGCCGGCGGTGGATTTGGCGAGGTTGGAAGAGGTTTTCATCTTCCTCGAACAACCGGGCCGGTGACGGGCGCCTGAGCCACCCCATCTTCGCGCCGTGTCCTCGCTCGTAGCGCCTCAACGTACAACCAGTACGCCTCGGCGCTCCGAGCTGCGGGCCAGCACGAATCTGGGGCGCCTCAGGCGCCCTACAGCCGGGGGAGTGGAGGTGGTCGGAAAGCGATCTCGGCGGCAGGCGGTCTTCGCGCCGTGTCCTCGGCCGGGATCCTCGATGGGGTAGGAGCCGGCCCCCGCCGGCGATACCGGCCCAAGGGCCGGCCGCGGCCGTTGGCCGAGGGCAAAACCACGAAGATCACGAAGGGCGCGAAGGCGCCAGGACGCAACGGGAGGATGGGTGGGGGGCGGTGTCGATCGCGGGGCGTCGGGAGCTCGTGCCGAGTGGGTGGTTGAACGCAGAGAGGATCAGCATAAATAAGATGGGGTACCTGACCGTAGGGTCGGCAGAGGCCGACCGACGCCATCATCTCAAGACGTTACGGTGCTCGGCGGGCTGAAGCCCGC
>CAZRGD010000196.1:0-5398 GCA_964599505.1 uncultured Nitrospirota bacterium
AGACTGGGGGTGGGGGATGAGGGAGGGGATGGCCCCTTCGCGGCCAGCAGAGTTTTCGGGCTGGGGGGCATCCTCATGATCCCGGCCCGAAGGGCCGTCCCTCCCCCACCTCTCACCCCCGCGCACCGCACGCGCCTACTCCGCCTTCTTGAGCTCCGCGATGAGGCGATCCTTCAGGTAGGCGGGAAGCTCGTCGTAGCGCTCCACGTGCATGGAGAACATGCCACGGCCGCCGGTGATCGAGCGCAGGGTGGGGCCGTATTCGAGAACCTCGGCCATCGGGACCTCGGCCTCGATGACCTGGCTCCCCGCCTTCGGCTCGACGCCGAGGACCCGGCCGCGGCGCGAGTTGAGGTCGCTGATGACGTCGCCGGTCGCCTCGTCCGGGACGCTGATTTCCATCTTCACCACCGGCTCCAGGAGGACCGGCTCCGCCGTCTCCATCGCCTTCTTCCACGCCATTGAGCCGGCGACCTTGAAGGCCATCTCCGACGAGTCGACCGAGTGGTGCGAGCCATCGACCAGGGCGACCTTGCAGTCGACCACCGGGAAGCCGGCGATGCAGCCGCTCCGCAGCGCCTCCATCACCCCCTTCTCCACCGCCGGAATGTAGCTCCTGGGTACCACCCCGCCGACCACCCGGTCTTCGAAGATGAAGCCGCTACCGCGCGGAAGCGGCTCCACCTCCAGCCAGACGTCGCCGTACTGGCCGCGGCCGCCGGTCTGCTTCTTGTACTTGCCCTGCACCCGTGCCGCCTTGGTGATCGTCTCGCGGTACGGCACCTTCGGGGTCTTCAGGCGGACGTTCACCCCGTAGCGGTGCTTCAGCCTGCCCACCACCACCTCCATGTGAACCTGTCCCATGCCGTCCAGCAGGGTGTCGCCGGTCTGCGGGTCGGTGTGGACGCGGAGGATCGGATCCTCCTCCTGGAGCTTGCTCAGGGCGTCGCCGAGCTTGTCCTCGGAGGCGCGGTCCTCGGTCTCGATGGCGTAGGTGATCTGCGGGTCCGGGTAGGTGATCTCCGGCAGGCGGATCGGGTGGGCCGGGTCGCACAGGGTGTCGCCGGTGTGGGTCTGCTTCAGCTTGGCGGTGGCGCCGATCTCGCCCGCCTGCAGGTGGTCGATGGTGCTCACCTCCTTGCCCTGGAGGCGGTAGAGGGTGTGGAGCCGCTCCTTTTCGCCACCGGTCGTGTTGAGGAGGGTGGCGTCGGCGTCGATCGTCCCCGAGTAGACGCGTAGGTAGGAGAGCTTGCCGGCGTACGGGTCGATCAGGGTCTTGAAGACCTGGGCGCAGACCGGCCCCTCCGGGTTGGGGTCGCGACCGACCTCCTCGCCGGTCTCCGGGTTGACCCCCTCGATGCGGGTGATGTGCGCCTTGTCCAGCGGCGAGGGGAGGTAGTCGACGATCGCGTCGAGGAGCTCGGGGACGCCGATGCCCAGGAGTGCCGAGCCGCACACCACCGGCACGAAGCGGCCGGTGAGGGTCCCCTCGCGGAGCTGGGCGCGGACCTGCGCCTCATCCGGCTCCTCCCCCTCCAGGTAACGCTCCAACAGCTCGTCGTCCATCTCGCAGGCCGCTTCGATGAGCCGCTCGCGGTAGGTGGCGGCCTGGGCGATGAGCTCGTCGGGGAGCTCGCCGGCGGGGATCTCCATCTGCTTGCCATCCTTGGTCTCGTACGCCTTTCCGGTGATCAGGTCGTAGAGGCCGCGCAGGTTCTGCTCTCGCCCTACCGGCAAATAAAGAGGCAGTGGGGTGGTGGCGAGCTGCTCCTCCATGCCGTGGACGGCGCGCTCGAAGTCGGCGCGCTCGCGGTTGAGCTTGTTGATGAAGGCCACCCGGGGGAGCTCGTACTCGTCGGCGAAGCGCCACACCCGCTCGGTTCCCGCCTTCACTCCGGAAAGCGAGCTGATGATCGCCAGGGCGCCGCCGGCGACCCGCAGGGTCGATCGCGTATCGGACAGGAAGCTGGAGTAGCCGGGGGTATCGAGGAGATTCACCAGGTGGTCGCGGTAGACCAGGTGGCCGACGCCGGTGGCGATGGAGACCTTGCGGCTCGCCTCTTCCGGGTCGAAGTCCATCACCGTGGTGCCGTCCTCCACCCGTCCGGGCCGCGGGATGGCACCGGCGGTGAACAGGAGTGCCTCCGCCAGGGTGGTCTTGCCAGCACCACCGTGGGAGAGGATGCCGACGTTGCGGATGGTGGCGAGATCACGACTTTCCATGGGATGCTCCCTCCAGAATGAACGGGGTCTTCAGAGAGTGACGCCGGGGATCGAGCTCGAGTTGCGCCGGAAGTGGACGAAGGGGGTACGCGGTCGCACGTTGAGGCGCCGCGCCGCCTCCTGTACCCTTACGCTTGAATAAGGATTCATTGTGGCCGAAATCGAACCCACCGATCGTCTCCTGCCGGAAGAGCGTCTCCTCCTCGAACGGTACCAGGGGGGTGACGATGCCGTCTTCGAGGAGCTGATCCTGCCCTTCGAAACGGCCATCTTCAACTTCGGCCTACGCATGTGCGGCAACCGGGAGGACGCCCAGGATATCCTCCAGGAGACCTTCATCAACGCCATGCGTTACCTGAAGGGGTTTCGCGGCGAGGCGAAGCTGAGAAACTGGCTCTTCCGCATCGCCTCTTCCGTTTGTCAGAAGAAGCACCGGCGAAGCAAGTTCGCCCCCGAGCGCGAGCTCTCCCTCACCCAGTTCTACGACGACGGCGAGGGACCGGAGGAGCTCGACGTGGCCGATGAGCGGCGACTGCCCGACGCCGAGCTCCTCGGCTCCGAGCTCGGCGAGCGGCTGAGCGAGGCGATCGGGGGTCTACCGAAAAAATATCGCGTCGTTTTGCTCCTTCGTGACATCGAGGGGCTCTCAGCTAAGGAAGTGGCGGAGATTCTCGATATGAGTATTCCGGCGGTGAAATCCCGATTGCATCGCGCCCGCCTTTTCGTTCGCCAGCAGCTACAAACCTATCTGTCTGGAAGGGCCGTTTCATGACTCCCCGTTGCCGTGAGCTTCTCAAGCGCTGCTCCGCCTACCTCGAAGGCGACATGGAGAGCGCCTGTTGTGAAGAGATGGAAGAGCACCTGAAGGGGTGCGCCCGGTGTCGCGCGATGCTCGCAGAGGTGAAGTGGACCATTGAGGCGTGTCACAAGACCCCCGCCGCCGAGGTCCCATCCGAAGTCAGCGCCGCCATGCGCACCCGCCTGCACGAGGCGCGGGAGGCACTGAAGGCGGCGGAGGCCGGTTGACCCCCAAGGTCTTCCGGGCCGCGTTCGGAGCTCGGTTTGGCGTGCACACGCCGTAGCAGTCTCCTCGCCCTCTTCTTCCTCCTCGCGGTCATCGCCTGCGGCGGGGGGGGCGGCGGCGACACCACGGGGGGCGGCGGCGAAGTCCTGCAGACCGCCTTCACCCCGCAGCTTGCGGCGCGCGCCGGCGATACATCCCTCGTCCTGGAGCCGGTGGCGGAGGACAACCTCCTCCTCGACGTCATCGTCGCCGGTCGTCTCACGCCGCCCGGCGACGACCCGGTGGAGGTGAGCGCCGCCCCCGGTGCCCACGCCGCCTCCGGCTGGTGGGGTCTCCTGGCGGTGGACGGGACGGGTGCCTCGCGAGTGGTGGCCGAGGCGGTGGGGCGGCCGTCGCGCCTCACCGGTCGGCTGCCCGCCGACCTCGACGGCGAGCCGCTCACCCTGCTTCTCGTTCGTGCGCGCACCGGCGCCGAGATCCGCGCCGCTCGCCATACCGACCCGCGCCGTACCGAGGCCGCCTCCATCGGCGGCAAAATCGGCGAGTACGTGGGTGACCGGATCAAGGATGCCATCGGCCTCATCCACCAGCCGTGGGAGATTCTCGACGACCTCTACGACGACACCCAGGACAAGGTGGTGAACATCTACTCCGACCTCCTCGACTCGCTCATCGACCCGGTCCTCACCGACTCCGACTACTTCGCCGAGACCCTTGACCACTGGCTCACGACCTCGCTTTCGACGGACCCCCTCCACCGCGGCCCCCTCACCGACGAGCAGACCCCGGTGATCTTCGTCCACGGGATCACCTTTCGTTACCCCATCATCGACCCAGGGGAAGAGCTCGACGACCTGATGGTGATGATCGCCGACCAGGTTCCCGACTGGGATGCGCGGTATCACGCCATGCGCTTCGAGTACAACCCGTTCGGACCGGTGGGGGAATCCGCCGACGAGCTCGTCGAGGCGCTGGTCAACGACCTACACCTCCCCACCGGCCGGCCGATCGTCCTGGTCAGCTATAGCCTCGGGGGGATCGTGTCGCGCGCCTTCGACACCCGCTATGGCGACCTCTACCCGGTGAGCCGCCTGATCATGATCGGCACCCCGAGCGGCGGTGCGCCGATGGACGAGATCCGCGACATCATCCTCGATCGCGCTTACGACCTGGGCAACGTGGCAGAGGTGACCGTTCCCTTCGGTCTCTTCGCTCGCACCGTGGTGCAGGTGGGCTGGGCGCGCACCTATGGCTCCGCGGCATCGCTCGACGATATCGAGGTGGGCTCACCCTTCCTAGCGCGCCTGGTACCGCCGCGCGACGGCTACTCGGCGATTGCCGGGGTAGAGGTGGGGGGCAACCTCCTCCTGCGCCGTATCCGCCGGGTCTACAAGGGCGCCCCGAATGACGGTGTCGTCTCGGTGGCGAGCGTCGAAGCGGGGCTGGTGTCCGGTGCGGACGCCAAGATCACCTACCCCGACGGTCACCGCGACTACGTCGCCTCCTCCCACGGCGACCTCGCCGACTCCCCGGTGGTCGCCGCCGAGATTGCCCGGATTCTCGGCCAGCCGCTGCCGTGAAGACGGCTGGTACTCTGCCGGGGGGCAAAACCACGAAGACCACGAAGCTCGCTTCAGCCCCGTCTTCGTGCAGGTGGTCACCAGCGGCGGTCGCAGGAGGGGGTGTTGTTCGCTGAAGGTGGTGAGCCCTCGCACCTCGCGGAGGTCGTCGAAGGGGCGGTCCGACCACTTCGCCTCGACCGCAAACCGTGATCGCTGAGTCGCCGGGTCGAGGCTCACGAAGTCCACCTCCCCCCGTTTCCAGCGCGCGTAATAGAGCGAGTGGACATAAGCGCCGTTGTGCAACCACTGGCTGAACAAGGCCGTCTCCACCAGCGGCCCCATCGCCTCGTGCTCCTCGTCCACGGGGCCGAAGAGCGCCGCCCGCTGGACATCGGCGGCCCGCACCAGGCGTGAGAAGCTCTCCAGGTAGGCCCGCCGGGGAAAGGCCCGGTAGTCCGGATCGATCCCCCCACCCGCACGCCACCAGGGGTTATCCAGGTAGAGCCGACTTTCGACTTCTTTTTCAGAGACTTGGACTTGAGTTTGACACTTCCCGCGACATCAACGGGAGATTTCTGGGGGGAGGGAA
>CAZRGD010000197.1:0-3044 GCA_964599505.1 uncultured Nitrospirota bacterium
GCAACCGCTTGCCGCGGCGGTAAAAAGGTGGAGGGGAGACGATCAGAGCCGACGATCCGGGGCTATTTTCAAGGTCGTCGGCTCGATTTCTTCACTCACGACCATCGCCCTGACGCTCCAAACCAAATGGGGGGCACGGCGTTCACCCCGTGGAAATGTGGACGAGGCGACCGGTGTGGTGGATGGCAAGGTCGGGATTCGGGGTCGCCCGGAAGGGGATGAAAGCCACGGGGGCCACGAAGAATACGACAGGGCGAGAGCGGGAGATGGCTGGTCTCCGGAGGGTGAACGAAGCGTCGGATGGGCCTGGAAGGTACCGGGTGCGGATCTGTGGAGTGGGTCAGACCTCCCGGCCAGCTATTGCCTTCCCGCCGATCTACCGTTAAGGTTCACGGACCAATCGGATGAATGGCGTCCGATTTGTCCGGAGATTATCGATGCGACTCACCAAGGCTGGGGACTACGCGATGCGCGGGCTGATCTATCTCGCCCGCCAGCGGCGCGGTGAGGTGGTCCTGGTGGCGGACATTGCCGCGGCCATGGAGGTGCCCGACAGCTTCCTCGCGAAGATCTTTCAGAACCTCGCCCGTGCCGGTCTGGTGCGCTCCACCCGCGGCCACGGCGGCGGCTACTCCCTGGCGCGGTCGCCGGCGAAGATCACCCTGTTGGAGGTGGTCGAGTGCGTCGAGGGGCCGATCGTCTTCAACGACTGCACCGACCCCCACGCCGCCGAGGATGAGACGATGGCGTGCACCTCCGCCTGCGGCGCCCAGGGGGTGTGGCAAGAGGTTCAGGAGGCGGTCCGCGGGATCCTGGAGAAGAAGACCATGGACGAGCTCGCCGGACCCCCGACCCCACCGACCACTGCCGCCCAACCCATCACCCTGGGGGCGCCTCGCTGAGCCGTTGGACCTCGCGCACCCGGTCACAAACCTCACCCACCCTGACGCACACACCCGAGTCGAATTCGGAGGAGAGACCTTAATGGCTACGACCCAGACCACCGCCGCCCCACGCCGCATCTACATGGACCACGCGGCGACCGCCCGCCCGCTGCCCGAGGTGGTGGAGGCGATGATTCCCTACCTGTCGGAGGAGTACGGCAGCCCGCAGTCGTTCCACACCCAGGGGAGCGGCCCGGCCCACGCCCTCAAGCGGGCGCGGGAGCAGGTCGGCGCCTTGATCGGGGCGCCGGCGAGCCAGATCACCTTTACCAGCGGCGGTATCGAGGCGAACAACCTGGCGGTGAAGGGGGCGGCCCTGGCGGCGCAGCGGCGCGGTAAGCACATCGTCACCACCGAGGTAGAGCACTACGCGGTGCACCACTCGGTGAAGTTTCTGGAGAAGCTCGGCTTCGAGACCACCTTCGTGAAGGTGGACGGCTACGGCCAGGTCGACCCGCAGGCGGTGGCGGATGCGGTGCGCGAAGACACGGTTCTGGTAAGCGTCCAGCTCGCCAACCAGGAGGTCGGCACCCTGCAGCCGGTGGCCGAGGTGACCCGCCTGGTGAAGGCGATCAACAAGCGGATCGTCGTTCACGCCGACGGCACCTACGCGGTAGGCCAGATTCCGGTCGACGTCGACGCCCTCGGCATTGACCTGCTGTCGCTCACCGCGCACCGCTTCTACGGCCCGAAGGGGGCCGGGGCGCTCTACGCCCGCAAGGGGGTTCGCCTGACGCCGTTGATCCACGGCGGGGTGCAGGAGAATGGCAAGCGCGCCGGTACCGAAAATGTCCCGGCGATCGTCGGCCTCGGCGTCGCCGCCGAGCGGGCGGCCGCCGAGATGGAGGTGCGGATGGAGAAGGTCCGCACCCTGCGCGACCGCCTCGAGCGCGGCCTCATCGAGCGGATCGAGAACGTCCAGGTAAACGGCCATCCCACCGAGCGTCTTCCCGGCTACCTCGACATCTCCATCGAGGGGATCGAGGGGGAAGGGACCCTGGTAAGGCTCGACCTCGACGGCATCGCCGTGGCGTCCGGCTCGGCGTGCGCTTCCATGGCCCTGAAGGGGTCGCAGGTGCTGCACGCGATCGGCGTCGACGAAGTTCTCGCCCAGGGCTCCATCCTCATCACCCTCGGGATCGACAACACCGACGCCGACATCGACGACGCCCTAGAGGAGATCCCCAAGGTGGTGGAGACCCTGCGCAAGATGTCGCCGATTTACGGCAAGAGGAAGCACTACTTTCGGTAACGGCAGGGAGTAGGGAGAGGACGACTTGGCCGATGAAAGCAGAGAACAGCAAGGGGTGGGGGATGAGGGATGAGGGAAGGACAGCCCTTCGGGCTGATGAATCTATGAGAAGGAAACAATCCGACGAAATGATTTTCTGGTCGCGTTAGCGGCCATCCTCCCCCCCCATCCCTCACCCCTCATCCCTCAACCCCAAATAAAAAAGGAGTCCCCCATGCAGCACACCGACTACAGCGCCAAGGTGATCGACCACTTCATGAACCCCCGCAACATGGGCGAGCTGGAGAAGGCCAACGCCGTGGGCACCGTGGGCAGCCCGGCCTGCGGCGACATGATGGATATCTACCTGGAGGTGGAGGGCGACGAGATCGTCGACGCCTCCTTCAAGACCTTCGGCTGCACCGCCGCCATCGCCAACAGCTCGATGATGACCGAGATGGTGAAGGGGATGAGCCTGGAGGATGCGGAGCACTTGAAGAACCGCGACATCGAGGAGGCCCTCGACGGCCTCCCGCCGCACAAGATCCACTGTTCGACCCTCGCCGCCGACGCCCTCCACGAGGCGATCAAGAGTTACAAGGAGCGGGCGGCGAGCGGCGCCAAAGAGGGCGAGGTGGCGGCGTCATGAGCGGGTCGGCCATCGCCGTCGACGACGAGCTCGACACCTTCGGCATGTGCTGCCCGATGCCTATCTACGCCACCTCCAAGAAGATGAAGGAGCTGGAGATGGGGCAGGTGCTCAGGGTCTCCTCCGACGACAAGGGGTTCCTCAACGATCTGCCGGCGTGGTGCCAGCAGACCGGTAACCCGTGCATCCGGGTGGAGGAGGAGGAGCCGGGTGAGTACGT
>CAZRGD010000197.1:3144-5394 GCA_964599505.1 uncultured Nitrospirota bacterium
CACGGTGGAAGCTCAGAAGAAGGTGCTCATCATCCAGACCAGCGGCCTGAAGACCCCCGAGCGGATCCCCGCTCCCTTCTTCATTGCCACCACCGCCGCGGCCATGGACATGGACGCCACCGTGGTCTTCACCATGCAGGGGGCTTCGATCGTCCGGAAGGGTGCCGCCGAGCGGATCCGAATCAAGGAGGGGGGGGCGTCCATCTCCTCCTTCCTGGAGCAGGCGATCGAGGGCGGCGTGAAGCTGATGGTCTGCCACCAGGCGCTGGACCTCGTGGGGATGGAGCCGGACGACTGCATCGATGCGGTGAACGAGGTCGTCGGTGCCGCCGCCATGCTCGATATGGCGCTTGAGGCGGACATCGTCCTCACCTTCTGATCGCCGTACGGGCCGCAGCCTCCCCGTTGCGCCGACTCCACCCAAAACGGCTCGTGCGGGCGGAACGACGGTGGAGCATCACCACGTCGCCATTGCCCTGATCCGCCGCGACGGCCGCTGGCTGGTCCAGCGGCGGGGTGACGGCGGCCACCTCGCCGGCAGGTGGGAGTTTCCCGGCGGCAAGGTCGAGCCGGGGGAATCGACCGAGGCGGCCCTGGCACGCGAGGTGACGGAGGAGGTGGGGATCGCGGTGGTGATCCTCCGGTCCCTGCCGGCGATCGACCACGACTACGGCGATCGCCGGGTCACCCTCCACCCCTTCATGTGCGCCGCCACCGGCGAGGCGGTGGGGCGCGAGGGCCAACAACTGCGGTGGTTCACGGCGGAGGAGCTATCCCGCCTGTCGATCCCGGCGGCGAACCGGGCGCTCCTTCCAGAAATGGAAGGACGCCCGGGCGCCGACTAGGAGTCGGTTGAACTTCGGCGCGGGTCAACCCTTGGGTGCAGCGGGTGCAGCGGGTGCAGAGGGTGCAGGCGTGGGAGCCGCCTCCTTGGCCGCCGGAGCCTCGCTCGACTCCACCTTCACCTTCGCCTTCTCGATGATGGCGTCGTAGTGGTATCCCATCCCCAGGTCTTTGTTCGCGGTGAGGGTGCCGGAGACCAGCACCACGTCGCCAATTTTCGCCAGGCCGTCGCTGGTGACCGCGAGATCGTTGGTCCCGGCATCGCCGGTGCCGTCCTCGATATGGTACCAGTTGGTCCCCATCACCCCCTGCATCGCCTTCACCACCTTGCCACGCACGGTGACGCTCTTACCCGAGAGATCGGTACGCTTGGCGAAGATATCCCGCACGGTGAGGCCACCCTCGGCGGGCTGGATGGAGCCCGCGACGACGGTCTCCGCCGGCGGCTCACTCCCCTGGGCCGGATGCATCTTCGGGTTCATCATCGCCATGGGCGGCGACGGAGCGGTCGGCAGGGTGTTGACCTGTGCCGGCACGCTCGGGGCGGCGGGAGCTGCGGCCGTCTGAGGGGCGGTGCCCCCTTCGACTTGCTCTTTGGAGGGAACACCACGGTCACAGGCGGTGGTCAGGGTGAAGGCGACGGCGAGAAAGAGAAGAGCGAGACGGGCCACGGGGGATCTCCAGGGGCGTGGTGGAAAAGAGGGGTTGTGTGCGAAAGTGCACCGCGCAGTTTACCGCTTCCCGTCGACGACAAAAAGTGCACCGAGGCCTCCCATGCCGCCACTTCCCTATCACCTCCCCCGCTGGCTCCTTCTCCTTACCCTCCTCGCCGTTGCTCCCGGATGCGGCTACAACGCTATCGTTGCCAAGGACGAGGCGGTGAAGCAGGCGTGGGCCGACGTGGAGGCGACCTACCAGCGTCGCGCCGACCTCATCCCCAACCTGGTGGAGACGGTCAAGGGGTACGCCAGCCACGAGCGCGAGACTCTGGAGGCGGTGACCCAGGCGCGGGCGCAGGTGGGGCAGGTCAAAGTGAGCGCCAAGGACCTCTCCGACCCGGCGAAGGTGGCCGCCTTCCAGCGCGCCCAGGCCGGCGTCGGCTCCGCCCTGTCGCGTCTGCTGGTGGTCGCCGAGCGCTACCCGGATCTCAAGGCGGACCAGAACTTCCGCGACCTCCAGCACCAACTCGAAGGAACCGAGAACCGGATCAACGTGGCGCGCCAGCGCTACAACCGGGCGGTGGCCACCTTCAACACCTCGATTCGCAAGTTCCCCAGCAACCTCACCAACAATTTCCTCCTCCACCTCGCCGCCAAGGAGGGGTTCAAGGCGGAGGCGGGGGCGGAGGTGGCGCCGAAGGTGAAGTTCTAGGAGCCTGTCGGACTTAAATTACCGAAGAGGCCGCAT
>CAZRGD010000198.1:0-5377 GCA_964599505.1 uncultured Nitrospirota bacterium
GCCGAACCGCTCCTCCGGCTCGGTCGCTGGCTCGCCAGCGCCGCCCCCGAGTCGGTGCGCGGCCGGGTGGCGCGCGAGCGCGACAAGCTCGCGGTGGCGTGGAGGGCGCAACAAAAATGAATCGTCAGGATGACGGGTCGCTTTACTGTGGGTGACCCATTGGGTATGGATCCCATCAACCCCCTGGAGGAGATACAGGCCATGGGTGATCCACCTTCCCGGCTCCGTCGCCGGCAGGATACGCAGGTACGGCGTCTTACCGACCACTACCTGTCGGCCCACAATCTGCCGACCACGGCGGAAAATCAGGCACGTTTTGTTGCCGTCTACGACTGCTTCCTGCGCGCCACGCCGCAGGAGCACCAGTCTGCCGAGCGCCTCGATCAGATGGTGTGCGCCGCCTTCGGCCTGCGCGAGAAGGCGGCTCTCGATCCGGTGCAGGAGGGGAAAATTTCCGCCGATCTCGCCGCCCTCTCCGCCCGCTACGAAGAGGAGCAGCGACGTCGGCGAGAGGAGGAGGGGCTCCGCAAGGAGGTCCAGCAGGAGCTGCACCAGGTGAGCGGCGCGGTCTCCACCGCCTACCAGGAGCTCTCCGGGCGGCTCGATGAGCACCGCGTCGGTCTTGGTAAACGGGAGACCAACCTGGCGCAGCGGGAGGGGGAGACCCGTGCCCGTCTTGCCGCCATCGCCGAGCTGGAGCAGCAGCTCAAGAGCGAGCTCGAACAGCGGCTCCACCGGGACGCCACCACCGCCCTGGAGGAGCAGGTGGCCACCCTGACCGGCGAGCTGGAGGCGGTGCGCGCCGAGCTCGGTGATCTGGCGGTGGAGGGGGCGGACGACTCTCTCTTTCCTCTCGCCGCCGCGGTACGCCGGCTGGCGGCGCAGGCCGCCACCGCCGGCCTCGACGCCCTCACCGGTCTGGCGTCGCGCGGCGCCTTCAACGAGGCGATCGCCGAGCGCATCGACTGCTTTCGCACCGCCGTGCGCGACGGGCGGGGCGAGGCGGAGAACTACACCCTGCTCGTCCTCGACATCGACCACTTCAAGCAGATCAACGACACCCACGGCCACACTGCCGGTGATCGGGTCCTGGCGGCAGTGGGCGAGCGGCTACGTACCCTGCGCCGCGGCATGGACCGCGCCTACCGTTTCGGCGGCGACGAGCTCGTCTGCATCCTGCCGCGGACCCCGGCCGCCGGTGGCTGGAACGTCGCCGAAATCCTCCGCGACCAGATCACCGATCTGCAGGTGGCGCTCCCCGCCGGCGGGAGGGTCGAGGTAACCGTCTCCGTCGGCCTCTGCGACGCCCTCTCCAGCGGCCCGGCGATCGTCCACTGCGCCGATCAGGCCCTCTGCCGGGCGAAGGAGGAGGGGCGCAACCGCACCGTCACCTTCACCGAGGAGGCCTTCGTCACCCCATCCCCGCGTCACCTCCCCGACACCTTCATTGCCGAGGTACAGCGGCGCCTCTTGGCCGAGCAACCCTTCGCCCTCGTGGCGGTGGAGGTGAGTGGCGAGAGGCGTGACGAGGTGGTCGGCCGCTTCGACGACGCCTTCCCCGGCCCCAGCGCCGACGATGGCGATCAGCGCTTCCTCCTCGTCGAGGGGGTCGATGGCGCCGAGGCGATTCGCCGCCTGGAGGCGGCCGCCGACGGTGCGCCGTTGCGGGCCGGCTCCACCGATACCGACGAGATTCCCGCGGCCAAGGAGGCGCCGCCGGCGGCCCGCGCCCAGCTCCTCTTGACCCAGCTCGTCGAGCTGTTTGCCTAACCCGTATTTCTCACCATGAATCTGCTACGAGCGCACAGCTACCCGAATCTGCCGGCCGTGTCCTCGTCCGGACCCTCGACGTACGGTAGGAGGGGGCCATGCCCCCGATGGGGTGACCGTCGTATCGCCGGGGAGCCCATCGCGGGCACGGCCCACTCCTACCCGGCCCGGCCAGCATCTCCGGGAATCCGCACGCTCTCGCGACGATCCCTGGTGAAAAATGCGGGCTAGGGTGGTGCCGTCGCCCGTGCCGACGGCACCGCCCTCTCTCAAAAAGGGTAGGAGCGGGTTGTACCCGCGATCCGCGGCCTCTGGCCGCGGCAGGCCCGAAGGGCCTGGGTCGGGGGTGCAACCCCCTCCTACCGAAGCACCGCCGCTTCGGGTACCTGGCTCAGAGGGGTTCTTGCGCGTACCGTCCGCCGCCGTCGCGACAACATCCACAATCCGGGAGGAACACCATGGTCCACACCGCACTGCGTACCACCCTCGTCCTCACTCTCACCGCCTGCCTCGCCACCCCGGCACTGGCCGCCGACGACGCCAAGTGGGGCGGTAGCGCCGCCCTCGCGGTGCTCACCGCCTCGGGTAACAGCTCGACTCAATCCGGGAGCGTCAAGCTAGAGGCGGCGCGGGAGCGCAAGGCCCACGATCGGATCACCCTCAAGGCGGGCGGCATCTATAGCCGGAGCGACGGCAACGACACCGCCGAGTCGGCGAACACCAGCGGCCAGTACGACTACTTTCACACCGAGGACACCTACTCCCTCTACTCGTTGCTCGTTGAACACGATGCCTTCGCCGGCTTCGACTACCGGGTCACCGGTCGGGTCGGCGTTGGCCACCAGTTCATCAAGACGGAGAACGACCAGCTCGACGGGGAGGCGGGCCTCGACTATGTCTACGAGTACGCGCATCCAGATGAAGACAACTTTTCCGTCGGTCGCCTCTACGGAAAGTGGAACCACACCTTCCGCAAGGGGCTTACGTTTACCCAGGACTTCGAACTCTTGGAAAATCTCGAGCAGCGTTCCGACCTCCGGGTGAATACCCTCACCGCCCTCGAGGTCGCCCTCACCACCCACCTCTCCCTGAAGACCTCCCTGACGGTGAACTACGACAATGAACCGACGGAGAGGAAGAAGACCACGGACACCTACACCGCCACCGCCCTGGTGGTGACCTACTAGCCTTTTTTCGCTGCGCGAAAAAAGAAGGTCTGCCCCGGCGGTGGAGGTAGTCCGTTCCACCGGTAGGAGCCGGCTCCTGCCGGCGATTCAGGCCCCATCTTGAGATCGGGGGCCTGCCGCCGCCTCGTTTCCAAGCACCGCCATCTCCCCTCTTGTAGGGCGTGCCAGGTGGTCCAGATTTGGCTCGCACGCGCCGCCGGGGATCCTCACCGTACAACCAGTACGCCTCCGGTCCCCGGCGGCGCGTGCGAGCCGAAGATGGGGTGCATGGCGCGCCCGTCACCTACCGGACGAAGGGGTTGCGGTGGAGGATATAGAGGAAAGACCCCGTCACCGTCAGCGAGTCGGTGGCCAGCCGCTTCGGGATCGGTGGGTACGGGGCGCCGTCGGCCACCGCGCCGAGGGCCTCACGGTCGAGGGCGGCGAAGCCTGAGGAGCGCAGGAGCTTCGGCGGCGAGGCGAGGAGACCGTTCTTGAGGATGGTGAACTGGATCACCGAGCTGCCGGACTCGCCGCGCATCGCCGCCTCGTTCGGGTAGCTCCAGATGAACTCGATCTGCCGTTTGATCTTCAGAAAGTAGGAGACGAAGCGGTCATCCTGGGTCTCCAGGGGGATCACCCGGTTGCCGAGGTCCGGCGCCTCGGCGCGCGCCCCGGGCCGTGGCTGCATGTACGGCTGGTAGACCGGGTTGGTCCACGACGGCACCAGCTCGACGCCGCGGCGTGGCGGGGTCGCCGGTGCGCTCGGCGGCGCCGGCGGCGGCATCACCTCCTCCAGTCGTGGGGGTGATGTGGGGGTTTCCAGGGTTGGCGTCGGGAGGAGATCGCCCTCGGGGAATCGCGGGGTGGCAGGGGGCTGGGCCTCCACCGATTTTTCCGTTGGCTGCGGCTGTGACCGCGGTTGGGGTCGCGGCGGCGTGGCCACCTTTGCAGGCGGAGTCGCCTTCGCCGGCGGCGGAGGTGCCATGGGGATCTGCCGTATCGTCCCCTCTTCCGGCGCCGCGGCCTCCTTGTTCGTCCCCTGTTTGCGCAGATTGCGCTCGGCCCGCGCCTCGGGTCGCTTCGGCGGTGGGCTCTCCGGGATCTTCGGGGTCTCCACGATCGGCAGGGTGTGCTTCGGTGGCGCGGGCGCGGGCGGCGGCTCGACCACCTCGATCCAGCGCACCGGCGGCGGGGGCGGCGGTTGCCACCAGTGGCGCAGGGTGGTGGTAAGCAGGAGGGCGAGGACGAGGTGAAGGAGGAGGGAGAGGAGGAGCAGGAGGAGGATGTTGCGTCCTCCCCGCAGGCGCGGCTCCACTCCCAGCCGTGAAATCACCAGACTATCCGTATCCATCGGAGGGTCAGAGTACCCACTAATCTCGTACCCCGCTCCCCGTTGACCACTTCTCACGCTCCCCCCCACACTCATTGTTCGTGCCGACGCCTGTTGTGTCGTTGCGGAGGAGAGCTCGCGATGAGTCGTGTCCCCCCGAAACAGGATGACCCCGCGGAGCCGCCGGAGGGGAAGCCCGCGCCGGCGAAGCGCGAGGAGGGCAAGACCCTCGACACCCTGAAGATCTACTTTCAGGAGATCTGCAAGGTGCCGCTCCTCACCCGCGAGGAGGAGGTGGAGCTCTCCAAGCGGATCGAGAAGGGCGACATGGCGGCGCGTTCTCACATGATCGAGGCGAACCTCCGCCTGGTGGTGAACATCGGCAAGCGGTACCGCAACCGCGGCCTCCCCTTCCTCGACATCATCGAGGAGGGCAACCTGGGGTTGATCCGGGCGGTGGAGAAGTTCGACTGGCGGCGCGGCTTCAAGCTCTCCACCTACGCCTCGTGGTGGATCAAGCAGTCGATCGAGCGCGCCTTCGTCAACCAGCTCCGCACCATCCGCCTGCCGGTCCACATCGACGACCGCCTCTCGCGCCTCCTGCGCACCCTGGCCAAGGCGACCCAGCAATACGGCGAGCGCCCGTCGAACCAGGAGCTCGCGGAGCTCATGGACACGACGGTGGAGGAGGTACGGCGGCTCATGGGGCTGGTGCGCGATGCCCAGTCGCTGGACGTGCCGGTGGCCGATGACTCGGGCACCACCCTCGGTGATCTGGTGGAGGACAAGGGGGCGCTCTCTCCGAGCCACGTGATCGAGATCTTCAAGCGCCACGAGCTGATCGATGAGTGGCTCAATGGCCTCAGCGAGGTCGAGCGGCGGGTGATCGAGCTGCGCTTCGGTTTTGACGACAACGGCGAGGGCAAGACCCTCCAGTCGATCGGCAAGGAGTTCGGCGTCACCCGCGAGCGCATCCGCCAGATCGAGGGGCAGGCCCTGAAGAAGCTGAGGCGCATCGTCCACGAGTACGGCGCGGTTTTGGAGGAGTTCCTCCTCGACTGAGGGGAGCGGTCAGCGGCGTCCCATCGGCTCCCTCCCCCTTTGGGGG
>CAZRGD010000199.1:0-5371 GCA_964599505.1 uncultured Nitrospirota bacterium
CCTACGGACGGTGCCATCTCGGCCTGCATTGCTATTTCCGCTGATCCTCTCTGCCCCTGGCCACCACCGCCGTAGTAGCGTCCCGCCCATGGCCCCGCGCTCCTCCCGTCGGTTCAAGGCGATCGTCTACGACCTCCTCTCCAACCCCTTGTCACCGGGGCGCAAGGCCATTGACCTGGGGATGAGCCTGGTGGTGGTGGCCTCGGTGATCGCCCTCCTCCTGGAGAGCAGCGTCGCCCCCGCCGACCCCCTGGCGGTATGGGCTCGGCGGGTGGAGCTGGTGGTGGTACCGCTGTTTATCGCCGAGTACCTCCTCCGCCTCTGGGTGGCGAGCGACTTCACCACCGACTACCGCGACCTACGCACGGCCGGCCAGCCCGTCGCTGCCGCCGCCGGGCGGGCGATACTCCCCAAGCTCACCTTCATGGCCCATCCCCTGGCGGTGATCGACCTGCTCGCCATCCTCCCCGCCTTCCGCCCCTTTCGCCTGATGCGGGTCTTCGTCCTGGTGCGCTTTCTGAAGATCCTCCGCTACTCCGGCCACGTGGGGCAGCTCCTCTCCGCCTTGCGCGAGCGGTCGTGGGAGCTGGGGATGGTGGCGCTCCTCTTCCTCGGGGTGTTGACCTTCTCCAGCTTCTCCATCTTCATTCTCGAAGCGGACGTCAACCCGCAGATCCACACCCTCGGCGACGCCTTCTGGTGGGCGATCGTCACCATCACCACGGTCGGCTACGGCGACGTGGTGGCGGTGACCGGCGCCGGCAAGTTTCTCTCCGGTGGGGTGATGCTCTCCGGCCTCGGCTTCATCGCCTTATCGACCTCCCTCATCGCCTCCACCCTCATCCAGAAGCTCCTCACCCTCAAGGAGAAGAAGATGGTCGACGCCATTTCCCGCCTGAAGCGCCACTACGTGGTCTGCGGCTTCGGCCAGGTGGGCGAGGCGGTGGCCGACGAGCTCGCCGCCGCCCGCGCCCCCTTCGTGGTCCTCGACCGCGACCCGGAGCGCGCCGAGGCCGCGGCGAAGAAGGGGTACGCGGTCTACGTGGGCAACGCCGTCTCCGAGGAGGATTTGCAAGCGGTGCGGCTGGATGAGGCGCGCGGCCTGGTGAGCGCCATGGCGAGCGAGGTGGACAACGTCTACACCGTGCTCACCGCCCGCGAGATGAACCCGACAATCCACATCGTCGCCCGCGCCGCCAGCGAGGAGGCACGCAAGAAGCTCCAGCGGGTGGGGGCCAATCGAGTCGTCTACCCTGCCGCCGCCGGCTCCCGCCACATGGCCCACGTGCTGCTGCGCCCCACCGCCTCCGACTTCGTCGAGGTCGCCATGTCGTCGGCCGGTGCCGAGCTCCAGCTCGAAGAGATCGCCATCGGCCCCGACTGCCCGGTCGCCGGCCTGCCGATCAATGAGAGCGGCTTGCGCTCCCGCTACCACGTCCTGGCGGTGGCGGTAAAACGGCGCGACGGCACCATGATCACCGCCCCGCCGGGCAACCTCACCCTGGAGATCGACGACGTGGTGGTCTGTATCGGCGGCCTCGACGACCTCGAACGGCTGCGTCGCGAGTGGTAGTGCGGTCTGCTCCGCAGACCGCAGAGGCGGCGCTACGCGCCGCCGGGGGGAGACGACACCGGGGCCGTAGCGATTGAGGTAGGAGCGGGCCATGCCCGCGACCCAGGCCCGGAGGGCCTGCCGCGCCTGCGGCGCGGATCGGGGGCATGGCCCCCTCCTACTCGCCCACCGCCATACGCAGCGGCACCGCCGTACCACCCACCGTGGACTGTCGGGCCGCCTCGTAGGCGGCGCGGAGGAACTCACGCGCGAAGTGCTCCATCACCGACCGGGTAGCGATGTTCGGCAGCCCCACATCAATCACCGCCCAGTAACTCAGACGGACGTGGCCACCCTGGTTGCGGACGATCAGCGTCCCGTTGAGCTTCTTGAAGCTCCCCTCGATCTGGCGCCACGCGAGGGTATGGCCGCCGAACGCCTCCACCTCCAGACGCGCCCACTGGCGACCCGCGGGCCACGGCAGGTCAAGGACCACAAAGACATCCTGGGTGCCGTTGTCAGGGTCCGAGGAAAGGCGGTAGCTCTCGGCGATCCACGGGTGGAGCTCCGGATAATCGGTGAGATCGCAGAGAATCCGGCATAGGTTGTGGTCCACGACGCCGAAGTCCGCCTCCACATGGAGGATCTGCTCGTGGGGGGTCGCGCCCGGCGAGAAGCTGGTCTCGATCCGCGGCAGAGCAGGCATCGCGGCAGCGGTGACGGCGGCAACCACCACGGCCGCCAGCGAGCACCCCAAGAGACCCATTTTTTTCGCCGTGTATCGCATCACTTTCATTCTCTAATCGGCTCAACTTACGCTATTTCAAGTGCCCATCCTCGTCCCCGAACAGGCCGACATCAGAGAAAGAGACCAAAAACCACAGAAGGATTCCTCTATATCATGTGTTCCTTTTATCCACAATGACTTATACATCACTACCATGAATCTACATGATGTCCTCTAACCGCATTAACGGGCTTTGTCTTACCACCCAAACACACTCTTCGGAAAAAATAACGGATACCTAAAGAGTCCCGACACAATCTATTTGATCCATCTCCTACCATCCCCGCGAGCCACCCTTTCAACCGCCCGTCCACAAGGGTACGATCCCCGTCCCATGCCGTACCTGGCCACCACCGACGCCGACCGCACCACCATGCTCGCCGCCCTCGGCATGAGCGACGCCGGCGCCCTCTTCACCTCGATCCCGTCGCGGCTGCGCACCACCCGTCCCCTGAAACTACCGCCGCCCCTGGCGGAGATGGACCTGCGCCGCCACCTGACCGACCTGGCGCGCAGCAACCGCGGTGGCGAGCTGACCTGCTTTGCCGGCGGCGGTGCCTACGACCACGCGATCCCGGCGGCGGTGGACGCCCTGGTCTCGCGCGGCGAGCTCCTCACCGCCTACACCCCGTACCAGCCGGAGATCAGCCAGGGAACCCTGGCAATCACCTTCGAGTTCCAGACCCTCATCGCCCGCCTCACCGGCCTCGATGTCGCCAACGCCGGCATGTACGACGGCGCCTCGGCGTGCGCCGAGGCCTGCCTCATGGCGATGCGCGCCACCCGCCGCGACCGGGTGGTGGTCGACAGCCGCCTCCACCCCGACTGGCTGGCGGTGGTCCGCACCTACCTGGCGGGCAGCGGCGCCGAGGTGGTCGTCGCCACGGATGCCACCGCCCCCACCAAGGTAGATGAGACCACCGCCGCGGTGGTGGTTCAGACGCCGGACTTCACCGGTCGCTGCCTCGACCTGAGCGGCTGGGGAGAGGCGAGCCACGCTGCCGGGACACTGCTGATCACCGCCTGCGACCCCCTCACCCTGGCGCTGCTCACCCCCCCCGCCGCCTGGGGGGCGGACATCGCCGTGGGCGAGTGCCAACCCCTCGGCCTGCCGCTCTCCTTCGGCGGCCCCTATCTCGGCTACCTCGCCTGCACCCAGAAGCTGGTGCGCCAGATGCCTGGCCGTCTGGTGGGGCGCACCGTCGACCACCACGGAAACCCCGGCTTCGTCCTCACCCTCCAGCCGCGCGAGCAGCACATCCGCCGGGGGCGGGCGACCTCCAACATCTGCTCCAACCAGGCCCTGATGGCGGCGCGGGCCACCATCCACACGGCGCTCCTCGGGCCCGCGGGGCTGGCGCGGGTCGCCGCCGCGTGCGCCGATGGCGCCGCCCGCCTGCGCACCGAGCTGCTCGCCATCGACGGCGTCGAGGCGGTGGGGGAGCCGCCCTACTTCCGCGAGTTCGCCGTACGCCTACCGGTGGCGGCGGAGAGCTTCGTCGCGGCGATGGCTGACCACGGCATCCTCGCCGGTGTTCCCCTGTCGCGCTGGGAGCCGGGCCGCCCCGACGAGCTGCTCGTGGCGGTCACCGAACAGCGCACCGCCGACGACCTGACTGCCTACGTCGCCGCGACTCGCGCGATCTGCGAGGAGCTTGGCCGCTGATGGAGACCCTCTTCGACCACCACCGGCCGGGCCAGCCCGGCTGTCGCCTGCTCGATGAAGCGCTGCCCACCACCAGCGACGCCATCCCCACCCCCCTGCGCCGCGCGCTCCCACTGCCCCTACCCGAGGTCTCCGAGGCCGAGGTGGTCCGCCACTACACCCGCCTGTCGCAGCAGAACCTCGCGGTGGACACCGCCTTCTACCCCCTTGGCTCGTGCACCATGAAACACAACCCGCGGGTGAACGAGCAGGCCGCGGCGCTGCCGGGGCTCGCCGAGCTGCACCCCCACTGTGCTCCGCCCCTGGCCCAGGGGGCGATGCGCCTGATGGTGGGCCTGGAGCAGATGCTCAGCGAGATCACCGGCATGGCCGCGACCACCCTCCAGCCGGCGGCCGGCGCCCAGGGCGAGCTCACCGCCATGTCGATCGTCCGCGCCTATTTCGAGGCCCGTGGCGAGCCGCGCACCACGGTGCTCGTCCCCGACTCCGCCCACGGCACCAACCCCGCCTCGGCGCGCATGGCCGGCTTCCAGGTCGAGGAGATCCCCTCCACCGCCTCCGGGACCCTCGACCTCGCCGCCATCCGTGACCACCTCGGCCCCAACACCGCCGCGATGATGGTCACCAACCCCAACACCCTCGGGCTGTTCGAGGGAGAGATCGACCGGGTCGCCGACCTCCTCCACGAGGCCGGCGCCCTGCTCTACATGGACGGCGCCAACCTCAACGCCATCCTCGGCAAGGTGCGGCCCGGCGAGATCGGCTTCGACCTCGTCCACCTCAACCTCCACAAGACCTTCTCCACCCCCCACGGCGGCGGCGGCCCGGGCGCCGGGCCGGTGGCGGTACGCGAAGACCTTGCCCCCTTCCTCCCCGGCCCGCGGCCGGCGGTCGGTGACGACGGCGCCATCGAGTGGCAACAACCCGCCCACTCCATCGGCCGGCTGCTCGCCTCCCACGGCAACTTCGGGGTCCTGGTCCGTGCCTACTGCTACCTCCGCTCCCTTGGCGCCACCGGGGTCGTGCGGGTGAGCGAGCAGGCGGTCCTCAACGCCAACTACCTGCGCCACCAGATCGGCGACGCCCTGCCGCTGGCCTATGACGCCCCCTTCCTCCACGAATGCGTCCTCACCGCCGGCGACCTCAAGCGGACCACCGGCTGCACCGCACTCGACGTCGCCAAGGGGCTCATCGACTGCGGCATCCACCCCCCCACCATCTACTTCCCCCTGATCGCCAAGGAGGCGCTGATGGTGGAGCCGACCGAGACCGAGTCGCGCGCCACCCTGGATGGGGCCGCCGCCTTCCGGGAGGTCGTCCGCCTCGCCCACGAGGCCCCGGACACCCTCCACGCCGCCCCCCACAC
>CAZRGD010000200.1:0-5354 GCA_964599505.1 uncultured Nitrospirota bacterium
CGCACGCAAGGTGCTGGAGGCGGAGGAGGTGCGGCGACTATCGGAACGTGACCAGGAGCGGTTTTTGGAGATTCTGGATCGCGATACGCCGACACCGCAGTTGCAGCAGGCGGCGCAAGCGTTCTCCGCCCGCTATGGCCGCTGAAGGGCCGCGCTGGCTCCCTCGATGGGAGATCGTCCCCCTCACCCGCGCCCACCGGCGGGACCGTTTCGATTGTGGCGTCGACTCGCTGAACGAGCTCCTCCGCAAGTACGCGCGGCAGAATGCGGAAAAGGGGCTTGGACGGACCTTCGTGGCGCTAGGAGTCTGTCGGACTTTCCCTCGCAACGATCGCATAAGTCCGACAGACTCCTAGGGTGTCATGATGGCCAAGAGAGACTTTGTTCCGATTCATCCGGGTGAGATTCTTCTGGAGGAGTTCCTCATCCCGATGGAGATCACCCAGTACCGCCTCGCCAAGAGCATCAGCGTGTCGCAGCGTCGGATTGGCGAGATCGTGCACGGCAAGCGCGCCATCACCGCCGACACGGCGCTGCGCCTGGGCCGATTTTTCGGTATGGAGCCGCAGTTTTGGCTCAACCTCCAGAGCCGTTACGACCTCCTCTCGGCGGAGGAGACCCTCGCTGACCGTATCGACGCCGAGGTCATCCCCCACGCTGTGTGACAGGCCCCCGCAGAGAAGCGGCCGGGAAGCTCAGTTGGCAAAGGCCACCCCGTCCCCACCTGTAGGCCGTGCCAGGTGCGTCAGGTTTGGCTCGCACGGGCGGCCGGGAACCACAGGCGTACTTGTCGTACTCCGAGGATCGTCGCCGAGGACGCTGGTTGCGAATCGCCGCCAAACTTCCATCTGTAGGCTGTGCCAGGTGCGTCAGATTTGGATTGCGCGGGCGGCCGGAGACCGGAGACGTACTGGTCGTACGGTGAGGATCTCCGGTCGCCCGCGCGATCCAAAGATGGCGTGCATGGCGCGGCCGTCGCTACGAGCAGGGGGTGGGAGCCGGGGTCCTCCAAAACCTCTCCCACTCGGAGAGGAACGCCAGGGTGCGCAGGTCCTCCATCCGGTCGGGGAAGAGGACGCCGCGCAGGTGGTCGACCTCGTGCTGGACGACGGTGGCGAAGAAGCCCTCGGCGCAGAAGCGGATCGGCTTGCCGTTGCGCCCCAGGGCCTCGACCTCGACGGCCCGGTGGCGCGGCACCAGGCCGCGCAGATCCGGGACGGAGAGGCACCCCTCCCAGCCGGCGACCCGCTCGTCGGTGAGGGTGGTCACCTTCGGGTTGATGAGGATGGTCAGGGGGATGGTGGGCGCTTCCGGGTAGCGGCGGTTGTGACGTACTTCGATCGCCACCACCTGGATCCCCTCGTGGATCTGCGGTGCGGCCAGCCCGGCGCCGTCGTAGTCGCGCAGGGTCTCCACCATGTCGTCGAGGAGCTGCTGGAAGCCGGGCTCGGAAATCTCGTCCGGGTCGACCGGGTCGGCGGTGGCGCGGAGGATCGGGTGGCCCATCTTGGCGATCTTGAGGATGGCCATGGGGCTACGGGGCGAGGTCGCGGTGTTTTGCCTGCCGGTTACCGCACCGGCACGGCACCATCGTGTCGCGCTCCTCCAGGCCGTGCAGGAAGCGGACCACGTGGCCGAGGTGCTGGTGGTCGCCGCGCTGCCAGTAGGGGCGGATGAGGTTGCGGCACATGCGTGCCAGGGTGGCGTGCGGCGAGGTGACCTCGAGGTAGGCCTCCTGGAAGGGGATCCCCCACGAGCCCAGCAGGCCGATGCAGTGGGCACGGGTGAGCGGCGCGCCGCCCGTCCACGGGTCGAAGAGGATCTCCTCGTCGCCCTCTACCGCCTTGACGATGTAGTGGCACGGCATTCCTACCCCGTGGATGGGTAGCCCCACCCGTTTGCCCACCAGGACGGTGATCGTGGCCAGGGCGATGGGGAGCCCCTTGCGGCGCTCGATCACCCGGTGGAGGAAGCCGTCGTCGGGATCGTCGCCGGCGACCGTGTCGCCACGCAGGCGGTGGTCCTGGAAGAGGTGGGTGCAGAGGATCTCGACGCGCTCCGTAAGGGTGGTGCACCGGGCGAGGCGGGCGGTGAGGCCGATGGCGAGGCGGTCGAGGGTCGCCGCGAGGGCGTCGGCGGTGTGGTCCGGGTAGGCGATGGAGGCAAGCAGGGCGCAGCCGCGCTCCAGGTCCATCTCCGCCTCCGGCAGGCGGGTGAACGCCTCCAGCCGGCGGTCGATCTCCAGGGCGCGGATGCAGTCGATGACCCCGTCGATTCGCGCCAGGGTCGTCGCGCACAGACTCGTCGTCCGTGCTCGCTCCAGGGCGGGCAGGGCGTCGCCGCGCAGGGTTAGGAGCCGCTGGCGCACCGGTCCGTGAACCTTCGGGTCCGGATCGCCCAGGAGGGTGATCAGGGCCGGGATCAACTCGGTGGTGTCGCTCATAGGTGCTCTCGGACCCACAACCACGGTGACCATACGGGAGGTGGTAGCGCTGCCTCGCCCCCCTGTAGGACAACCCTCCTTCAATGAACTGCAACCTGGGAAGCGTAGGGGGATGTTGGGGAGTAGGCGAGCGCCCTGAGCGGGTTATCCTCTCGTCCCATGCCCCCCCGTCGACCGTCCTTCGCCGCCCGCGACGTTGTTTTCCGCATCGCCCTCCTTCTCGTCCTCCTCCCCGCCTGCCACCGGGGCGCGGTGGTACCACCGCCGCCTCTGGTGAGGGTGGCGCCCGCCGCCTGGCCGCGCCTTGCCGACGACCTCGACCGCCCCTCTCTGGTTGCCGCCTGCGACCAGTCGCTTGCCTACCTGCGCCGGCTCACTCCCGATGCGACGGTAGTGTGGGGCGCCGAGCGTCTCCCCGCCCGCCGTCTCACCGCCAGCGTCGCCGCCTTCCGCGAGCTGGTCGCCGGGACCCTCGCGGGTGTCGATCTGACCCGGGCGCTGAAGCGCCGTTTCGACCTCTACCGTGCCGCCGGCACCGACGGCCGCGGCCGGGTCGTCTTCACCGCCTACTACGAGCCCGAGGTGGCGGGCAGCCTCACCCGCACCGCCGACTACCCGGTCCCCCTCTACCGGCCGCCGGACGACCTGATCTCCGTCGACCTCGGCCGCTTCCGCGACGACTACCGCGGCCGCACCCTCCATGGCCGTCTCGCCGGCCACCGGCTGGTGCCGTACCACGATCGGGCGGCGATCGACGGTGGCGCGCTCGCCGGGCGTGGCTTGGAGATCTGCTGGCTGCGTGATGCGGTGGACGCCTTCTTCCTCCAGATCGAGGGGTCAGGGAGGCTCGTGTTGCCGGACCACACCACCCGCCACCTCAACTACGCCGGCGCCAACGGCCGGCCATACCGCTCGATCGGCAAGATCCTCATCGAGGCGGGCGACCTCGACGCCGAGTCGATCTCCATGCAGCAGGTGAAGCAGTGGCTCCGCGATCACCCGGCGCGCGCCGCCAAGCTCCTCGCCGCCAACCCCTCTTACGTCTTTTTCCACCTCGCCGACGATGGCCCGTTCGGCAACCTCGGCGTCCCGATCACCGCCGGCCGCTCCATCGCTACCGACCCCGCCCTCTTCCCCAAGGGGGGGCTCTGCTTCGTCACCACCGACAAGCCGCTTCTTACCGAGGACGGCACCGCGGTCGCCGCCTGGCGACCCCTGGCCCGCTTCGCCCTCAACCAGGACACCGGCGGCGCCATCCGTGGCCCCGGCCGCGTCGACCTCTTCTGGGGCAGCGGTCCCCGCGCCGCGGTCGCCGCCGGCCACCTGCACCACGAAGGCAGCCTCTACTGGCTGCTGTTGAAGGCGGGGGCGGGTGGGGCTGGCGGCGCCGTCGCCCGCGCCGCTACGCTCTCGCCACCATGAACCAACACCTTACTCACCTCACCGCCGACTTCCTCCTCGTTCTCGCCACCGCCTGCGGTGGCAGCACCGGCGGGGACGCGGGGCCGGCGATCACCGTGGCGTTGAGTGCGGGGGGTGGTGGTGTCACGGTCGGCACACCGTCTCTCACGGCAGCCCTCGTACAGAGCGAATCGGCAGGCGACTACGACGCCATTCGCATTACCCTGGGAAATCTCGCCGTCCTCGGTGGTGGAGGTGAGTACGAGGTGTGGGCGGTCAAGGTCCTCGATGACATCTCTCTTTCGGATGTCTTCATTTCTCTCGGTCGTTTTACCGTTGTGGCGAATCCGAAGACGATCGTCGGCGGCGACAGCTCCGGCGCGGCTTCCACCTTTGCCCAGCAAACGGCGAGTCTGGACACCATCACACTTCCGGTGAGCCTGCTGACCTGGGATCAGGTGTGGGTCTCGGTCGAAGCGGATGCAGTAGAGAGTCCAGCTTCGATTCCCGGGGGCTCCAGCGGACCTTCGCCCCTCTTGGTGGGCAACATCGACCCGAATCTCCCTGCGGCGTCGGTGGCACTCACGTTCCCTGCCGATCTGAATGGTGCCACGGGTACGATTCGAATTCCGGTCGACGGTGATGGTGTCCCCGAAGGAACGGTGGAGGTGAGCTTCGATGGCTTGCCCAGACTCACCGATACCGGCGCCGCCTTCATCTACGAACTGTGGCTCCAAAATGGTCAGGGCGGCCGCACCTCCCTCGGCCGCTTCGACGTCGACGCCGCCGGCCAGGTGGCGACCATCCCCAACCCTTTCGGTGCCCTGGCCACCACTGTGCTCACGACCGGCGACCAACTCCTCATCTCCATCGAGCCGATCGACGACCCGGAGCCGGATACCCTCTACCCCTTCATCCCCCTGAGCGGCCAGTTCGTCCTGCCGTAGGGGGTGGGGCGCGGATCCGGCCTCAGGTTGGGCCGCGTCCTCGGCAAGGAGCGGTCCGGTAGGAGCGGGCCATGCCCGCGATCCCACCCACATCTACCGCGCGGTGCTCTCCCCATCGGGGGCATGGCCCCCTCCTACCACCCTGTGTCCCGGGCCATGGTCGCGCCCGGCCACACCCCTTCACCACCGCCCCACCTCGACGCCGAACAGGAGCCCCAGGTCGGGGGCAGCCTTGTCCAGGAGGTTCTCGGTGAGGGCAAAGAAGAGGGCGGCGCGATCGGTGCGGTAGCGTACCCCGAGGGCGACCTCCAGAGAGGTCGCCTCCAGGATCGAGTCGATCTGCTGGTGGTACGGCGTCTCACGCCAGGCGAGCGATGTGCTCGCCTCCCACCGCCGGCCGATCCCCACCACCTCGGTGGCGCTGGCGGTGGCAAAGGGCGACGTGGAGGCAAACGCCGTCCCCGCCAGGCCGTGGTGGCGGGTCGGCCAGACGACGGCCGCGTTGAGGTGGGTCGCCCACCGCCCCGAGGTCCAGGTGGCGAGCCCCCCCACCCCCCAGTCGA
>CAZRGD010000201.1:0-5344 GCA_964599505.1 uncultured Nitrospirota bacterium
GCGTGGGGCGAGGCCGAAGGGGGCGGGGCGGCGGCGGCCGAGGGGATGCCAGCGCCACTGCGGCTCGATCGCCGCCGTCTCTGTTTCCGGTCGTGCCTCGGTGCGGGCGCGCGCCCGTCCCGGCGCCACCGGCACCAGGGTGAGGAGCGCGGGGAGGAGTAGGAGGTCGCCGAAGAGGCAGAAGACCATGGTGGTGGCGGTGAGGATCCCAAGCATCTGGACCGGCACGAAGGAGGAGACGGCGAGGACCGAGAAGCCCGCCACCAGGGTGATCGTGGTGTAGAGGACCGGCCTGCCGGTCTCCACCAGGGTGGTGGCCATCGCCTGCTCCTGGGCGGCGCGGCGGACGGCCACCGGGGCGGTCGGATCGAAGCGCGGGGTGAGCTCCTGGCGGTAGCGCAGGACCAGGTGGAGGGTGTCGTCTACCGCGATCCCGAGGGAGATGGCGGCGATGATCGCGGTGCCGGTGGAGAGTGGGATCCCCCACCATCCCATGAGGCCAAAGACCATGGCGATCGGCAGGATGTTGGGGACGAGGATGAGGAGGGTGACCCGCAGCGAGCGAAAGAGGGCGATCATCAGGACCGCGATGACCAGCGCGGTGAGCCCCAGGGAGCGCGCCTGGGAGCGGACGATTCCCATGGAGCTCGCCGCCAGGTAGTAGGCAGAGCCGGTCTGGCGGGCGTCGACCCCGGGCGGTTGGTGGCGCTTGCAGTACTGCTCGATGCGCTCGGCGAGCGCCACCTGGGCACGCGAGCTGGTGAGGTGTGACCGGTAGGTGAGGCGGGCGGCAGAGGCGTCGTAGTTGAGGTAGGGCCGCAGGACCGCCTCGGCGTCGTCGCCGAGGGAGAAGAGGAGGAGGAGCTGGCCGATCTCGGTGGCGCTCTTCGGGACCCGTTCGAAGGCGGCGTTGTCGTCGTGTAGCGCCCGGTTCATCACCGCCACGAAGTCGGCCACCGAGGTGGAGGTGTCGACCGCTGGGTCGCGGGCGAGGAATGCTTGGAGGTCGGCGAGAAAATGGAGGGCGTCGGGCTCACGAAAGCGGCCCGGCCGGCTCCCTTCGAAGACCACGGTGAAGCTGGTGGCGCCGGCGAGGTGGCGGTTGAAGAGCTCCACCGCTCGGCGGATGGGGGCGGACTCAGGGAGGTAGGCAAGGTAGTCGGTGTCCGCCACCAGTCGGGCGATGCCGCCGGCGGAGAGGGCAAGTATCAGGAAGGCCATCCCGATTATCGCGAGGCGCTCGCGCCGGGAGAAGGCGCCAATGCGCCGCAGCCACCGATCCACCGGCCACGGCTTTCGCTGTTTGCGCCACCGCTCCCACCGCTCCACCGGCAGGAGCTGGAGGCAGATCGGCACCAGGGTGAGAGCAAGGATCATGCAGAAGAGGACCCCGACCATGGAGAAGGCGCCGAACTCCTGCAGCGTCCGGATCGGGCTGGCGGCGATGGAGCCGAAGCCGGCGGCGGTGGTCAGGGCCGACAGGGCCACCGGCCAGGCGACCCGCGCCAGCGCGCGGCGCACCGCCTGCGGGCGATCGTGTCCGGCGCGCAACTCGCCCCAGTAGGTGGCGAGCACGTGGACGCCGTAGGCGACGCCCACGGCGATGAGCACCGGCGGTAGCGCCGTGGTGATCATCGACAGGGGGGTATGGACCAGACGCATCAGCCCCAGAGTCCACACCGTCGCAGCGATCACCGTGAGGGTAGGGAGGAGGACCGCGCGTGGCCGCCGGAAGAGGAGCCACAGGCAGGCGCCGATCACTGCCAGGGTGAGGGGGACGAGGCGGCTGAGGTCATCGCTCATGTGGCGGCGAAAGACGTGGCCCACCATCGGCGCGCCGGCGATCACCACCTCCTCGGGACCGCGTGCCGCCTCGACGATTGACGCCAGGGCGGTGAGGGTGGCGTCGCGGATCGCCAGCCCCGCAGGCGACGGATCGAGCTCGACCACGATCGCGGTGTAGCGGCCGTCGTCGGAGATCAGGTTGCGGCGCAGGAGGCGGCTCCCCAGTGCTTCGTCCCGTACCGCCGCGAGTGCCTGCGGGTCGGTGGGTACCGCCTCCATGAGCGGCCGTACCTCCAGGCCGTCGACGCTTCCGTGGATCGTCCCCACGTGGGTGAGGCTGGTGACCTGGGCGACGCCGGGGAGCGAGGTGAGCTCGGTGGTGAGGCGGCGGAGCTTCTCCAGCACCGACGGTTGGAAGCAGTCGCCCTCGGTCGGATGCAGCGCAATGAAGCAGGTGTGGTCACCGCCGAAGAGGCGCTCCATGCGATGCTGGTACGCCTGCTGGACTTCGGTCTGGGCGAGGATCCGCCGGGTCGAGCCGTCGAACCCCACGTGCAGCGCCAGCCCCCCCATCACCGCGGTGCAGGCGAGCAGCACGAGGAGCGCCGGCCACGGCCGGGTGAGGAAGGAAAGGAGGTGAGTGAGGGGGCGCATACGACGGCGGCGGGAGTCGCAGCGCTTATCGGTGGGGAACGGGGGTGGATTAAGTAGAAGGCGACTATAAAGGTAAAGAGCGTGGGTGCTTTCGGCTCTCAGCAGGAGGGGCCGATGGTTCGGCGATATGGCTTCTGCATGATCGGTAGGAGCCGGCTCTCGCCGGTGATGCAGCCCCTTCGGGCCTGCCGCGGCCGATGGCCGCGGATCGCGAGCGGGAGCTCGCTCCTACCGCTTCGACGGGGAGAGACGGCTATTTTTTCACCCCTCCTCCAGCCCTGCCAGCAGTCGTGCCGCATCGCCCGCCTCGACTTCCACCGGCAGGGCCTTGCGGAAGCGGCTGCCGTACGGCTTGCGGACCAGGCGGTGGTCGAGGATCCACACCTCGCCCCGGTCGGTGCGCGAGCGGATGAGGCGGCCGACCCCCTGGCGCAGCTTGAGGATGGCGATGGGCACCGAGTAGTGGGCGAAGGGGTGACGGCCGCGAGCGCGCAGGGCCTCGGTGCGCGCCAGCTCCAGGGGATCGTCGGGGACGCGGAAGGGCAGCCGGGTGATGACCACCGCGGAGAGCGCCGGCCCCACCACGTCGATCCCCTCCCAGAAGGAGTCGGTGGCGATGAGGAGAAAGCCGGTGTCGGTGCGGAACCGCTCGAGGAGCCGGTGGCGGTCTGCCTCCCCCTGGGCGAGGACGGTGATCTCCGGGGCTAGCTCGTTCCGCAGGGCCAGGGCCAGGGAGCGCACCTGGCGGTAGGCGGTGGTGAGCACCAGGGTGCGGCCGCCGTGGCGGCGGGCGATGCGGCCGATGAGGTCGGCGGCGGCGGTGTCGAATCTCCCCTCGTTCACCCCCGGCAGGTCGGTGGGGCAGAGGCAGCGGAGCTGGTGCGGGTAGTCAAAGGGGGAGGGGAGGACGAGGGGGGCGAGTGGTGTCGGCTCCCCCTCGGTGAGGCCGAGGCGGTCGGCGACGAAGCCACAGTCGTTGCCGGTGGAGAGGGTCGCGGAGGTCAGCAGCGTCCCGGGGTAGGGGTGAAAGAGGGCCTCGTGGAGCTCGCCGCGCAGCTCCACCGGCAGGGAAAAGCAGACGAGGTTGGTGCGCCGTCGCTCGATCCAGCGGACCCGGTTCTCCGGCCGCGCCCCGGTGCAGGTGAGCAGGGCGTCGGCGATGAGCTGCAACCGGTTCACCCCGCCGGCGCAGTCGGTGAGCGACGAGGCGAGGGCATCGGCGAGGGTGGGGGGCAGGGCGGTGCACTGCTTGAGGAGCCGGTGGACCTCGTGCGCGGTGCCGGTGAGGGTGGCGGCGAGCTCCTTGAGGATGCGGTCGGTGTCGGGGCGCAGGTGGGCGGTGGCGTCGGCGTCGAGGTCGCAGCTCGACAGGATCGGGTCGGGGAGCAGTAGTCGGTCGAGCTCGTCGAAGGCGGCACGCGCCAGATCGCGCGCCTCGTCGATCCGCGCCCCCAGTCGATCGGTTGCCTCGCTCCGGAGGCCCGCCTGCTCCTCGAAGGGAGGGAGCTTGGCAATCGCACGGCCGAGCTGGGCGAGCAGCGTCCCTCCCTTGGCGCGGTGTAGCCGGCCCAGGGCCCGCAGGCAGGCGAGGCGCGACGTCTGGGTGCCGAGGTGGCGCACCGCGCTGTCTTCGAGGTGGTGGGCCTCGTCGACCACCACCCGATGGTAGGGCGGCAGGACCGCGGCCGACTCGGCGTCGCCGCTCGCCAACCGTACCGCCAGGTCGGCGGAGAGCAGGGCGTGGTTGGCGATCAACAGGTGGGCGGAGGCGGCGCGGCGGCGCGCCTGATAGAAGAAGCAGCGGTCGAAGTGGGGACACCGGGCCCGCAGGGTGGCGTCGGCGTCGGAGCAGACCCGCTCCCACACGGCGTGCGGCGGCGGCTCGGGGAGGTCGGCGAGGGAGCCGTCGCGGGTCGTCTTCGCCCACCCGGCGATGGTCTCGACCACCGCCTGCTCGCCGTCGTCGAGGAGGTCGGCCTGGGCCGTGGCCTCGCCGAGCTTGCGCAGGCAGAGGTAGTTACTCCGTCCCTTCACCAGGACCGCCTTGAGCGGCTCGTCCAGTGCCTCGGCGAGCTGCGGGATGTCCTTGGTGATGAGCTGCTGCTGGAGGTGGATGGTGTGGGTGGCGATTACCACCCGCTTCTGGTTCTGCTGCGCCCAGCGCGCCGCGGGGGCGAGATAGGCGAGGGACTTGCCGGTCCCGGTCCCCGCCTCCACCAGCCGCGGCCGCGCCTGGTTGATTACCTCCGCCGCCGCCTTCGCCATCGCCACCTGCGGTGCGCGCGGCTCGTAGTGGTCGAAGTGGGCGGCGAGGGGGCCGCCGGCGGCAAAGAGGGCGTCGATCCATTCGTTCGCCACCGGCCGCTCCGGCGGCGGCCGGTGGGGGCGGGTGACGGTGAGGTCGTGCGCCGCCTGGTTGTCGACGATCACAAAACCGATGCCGCGCTCACCGAGCATCGAGGCGACCGCAATGTCCGGGTCCGAGGGGGTCAGGTTGCCCGACGGGTGGTTGTGGAGGACCACCTGGCCGGGGACGAGGTCACGGGTGATCGCCGGCACCGCGGTGGCGTGGCCGCGGGCGAGGAGCTCCACCGAGGCGATGTCGCCGCCGCCGTCGGTGGCCGCGGCGAAGAAGAGCTCACACCCGCCGGCGCCGGCGATCTCGCCGGCGATCGTCGCGCGCACGCCATCGGGGATGCGAACCGGTGTGAGGGCCATGGGGGCGGCAGGATGCCACGCGCCGACGGTGAGTCCCATGGTGGCGGGGTGCCCATAATCGTCGGTTGGAATGCTCGCGCAGAGACGCAGAGAGGATCAGCGGAAATAGCAATGCAGGCCGAAATAGCACCGTCTGTAGGGCGGGCAGAGGCCCGCCGAGCACCGTAACTTCTTGAGAACTGCCTAT
>CAZRGD010000202.1:0-5342 GCA_964599505.1 uncultured Nitrospirota bacterium
CCCGCGAGGTGGTGTGTCGGTAGCTTGTAGGCGGCGTGAGGTGTGGCTACGAGACCGCGCCGCAGCGCCATCGACGGCCGCGCCGGCGTCGGCAAGGCGACCCTCGCCCGCGGCGTGGCGACGCGCCTCGCCCTCCCCTATGTGGACACCGGCGCCATGTACCGCGCCGTCGGGGTCCTGGCGCGGGAGGCAGGGATCGACCTCGACGACGGCGAAGGCTGTGGCCGCCTCGCCGCCTCCCTCACCTTCGACTTTCTCGACGGCTCGCCGCCGGGAGGGCTCCGCGCCGATGGCCGCCCCATGGAGGGGCGTATCCGCACCCCCGAGGCGGCCGACGGGGCGTCGCGCTGCTCGCGCCACCCGCAGGTGCGCGACGCCCTGGTGGCGGCGCAGCGCAAGCTCGCCGCCGAGCACGGCGGGGTGCTGGAGGGACGCGACATCGGCACGGTGGTCTTCCCGGAGGCCCCGGTGAAGCTCTTCGTCACCGCCGGCGCCGAGGAGCGGGCGCGGCGACGGTGGCGCGACCTGCAAGCCCGTGGCGTCGAGGCGGACCTCGATGAGGTCTCCCGGGCGGAGGCGGAACGCGACCGGCGCGACACCACCCGCGCCCACGCCCCCCTGCGGGCGGCGGCGGACGCGGTGGTGATCGACTCGACCCACATGAATGCGGCGGAGGTCCTCGACCGGGCCCTGGCGGAGGTGGCGCGATGGCGCGACGCAGACCGCTGATCCAGGGGGCGTGGAAGGTCGGTGGCCGCCTCGTCCTCCACACCCTCCTGCGCCTGCGGGTGGAGGGGCGTGAGCACCTGCCAAACCGGGGCGGGGTTATCCTCGCCACCAACCACGTCTCCAACCTCGACCCACCGGTGGTCGGGTGTCAGATCCACCGGCCGCACGCGGCGCCGGCAAAGCAGGAGCTCTTCGCCCACCCGATCACCGGGACCATCCTCCGCCAGTGGGGCGGCATCCCCATCGACCGGCGACGACCCGGACACCAGGTGATGGAGGAGCTGGAGGGATGGCTGCACGGCGGTGACGTGCTGCTCATCTTCCCCGAGGGAACCCGCTCCGTGGACGGCCGCCTGCGCCGCTTCCAGCGCGGCGTCGCCCTCCTCTCCCTGACCGCACGGGTGCCGGTGGTGCCGGGCTACGTGAGCGGCACCCGCAAGGCGATGCCCCCGGGCAGCTCGTTGCCCAGGCCGGCGCGGGTGACCGTCGCCTTCGGCCCCCCTCTGTGGCCCGACGAGTTCACCAACCTGCGCCACCCCGACGGCACCCCCCTGAGCGCGCGTCAGACCCAGGCCTACTTCACCGACCGGGTCCGCGAGGCGATCCGGAGGCTTGCCCGGGGGCTCGGCGAGGAGGTGTGACCCGAATCTCTCACCGTGGATCTGCCACGAGCGCGCATCTACCGGGTCCTCGCCCGAACCCCTGACCATGAGGCTCTCGCCGGTGATGGCGGCCCATCGGGCCGGCCGCGGCCAAAGGCCGCGGATCGCGGGCACGGCCCGCTCCTACCATGCAGCCGCATGCTCGGTGTCCTACCCATTTTCCGTCCGGCGGCGCGACGCGCCGCCTCTGCGGGATGCGAAGAAGCCCGCACGCGAGCGGGAGCTCTCTCCTACCGTGCCTCACCCCGCGGTGCCAGCGGCTCCACCGCCACCCCGTCGCGACGTAGGCGACGCACCGCCGCCTCGATCGCCTCGGCGGTACCGGTGACTACGACCCCGCCAGGGCGGTGGGGGAGCGCCTCGGCTTTGAGCTTGTGCTCGTCGCGCAGGCGGACAAGCCAACCGTCGAGGTCGGTATCCGGGAGAGAGATGCCGAGGGAGATGTCCATGCATTGGGCCGGGTGAGAGGGGCGTGGGGCGCGAGGCTCCTATTGTCGACGCAACGCGGTCCCGTCGCCAAGGCGCCCCCGGCCCAAGACCGCGATTCGCGAGCAGGAACTCTCTCCTACCCGTAATCCCGCAGGGTCGGGGACAGACCTCCGGACCCTTCTGTGGTCGACTTCGCAGACCGTAGCGTCTTGCCCGACGGCCCGCCACGGGCAAGAGTGGCCGGCGTGACTCCGGAGATCGGCTTCGTCCTCGCCCTCTGTGTCGTCTCGGTAGTCCTCTTTGCCACCGAGTGGCTGCCGTACGACCTCGTCGCCCTCGGCCTCCT
Organism: uncultured Nitrospirota bacterium; assembly: GCA_964599505.1. Classification (GTDB taxonomy): domain Bacteria; phylum CG2-30-53-67; class CG2-30-53-67; order CG2-30-70-394; family CG2-30-70-394; genus CG2-30-70-394. The sequence continues at coordinate 2,167 of CAZRGD010000202.1, forward strand.
GGTCCTCCTCGGGGTGAGCGGCGTCCTTACCCCGAAAGAGGCGCTCGCCGGCTTCGCCAACCCGGCGGTGATCACCGTCGGCGCCATGTTCGTCCTCGCCGCCGGGGTCCTTCGCACCGGGGCGCTAACCGCGGTGGAGCGCAGGCTCGCCGCAGCCGCCAAGGGAGAGTGGACGCTCCTGCTGGTCACCACCGTCCTGGTGGGCCTCGCCTCGGCGTTCGTCAACTCGACACCGGTGGTGGTGGTCTTCATCCCGGTCATCCTCGGGATCGCCAGCGAGAAGGGGCTCTTCCCGTCGCGCCTGCTCATGCCGATCTCCTTCGCCGCCATCCTCGGCGGGAGCTGCACCCTGATCGGCACCTCCACCAACATCCTCATCTCGGAGCTGGTGGTGGAGCTGAATGAGCCACCCATCGAGATGTTCGAGCTCGCTCCCCTCGGCCTCATTCTCGCCGGAGTCGGCCTCATCTACCTCCTCCTCTTCTCCCACCGGTTGCTGCCGAAGGTGGAGACCGCCACCGCCATCCTGGGCCTGAAACGCGGTCGCCACTACATCTCCGAGATCCGCATCGGCGCCGACTCCGACCTGGTGAGCCGCCCCCTCCGGGCAATCTTTGCCGAGCGTTTCCCCCACCTCCAGGTCCTCGATGTGATCCGCGACGGCACCTCCCTGCGGGAGATGACCCCACCGGTGATTCTCGAAGAGGGGGACTGTCTGGTCATCCGCGGTGACCTCAATACCCTCCTGGAGGTCAACCAGGACCCGCGAGTGGAGCTCCTCCCCGGCCTGCCGCGCGACGGCCTGCGCTTCAATCTGCGCGAGATGGTCCTCGCCGAGCTCGTCCTCACCCCCAACTCGAGGCTGCTGGGACGCACCCTCGCTGACGCGCACTTCCACCGCCGCCACCGCCTCCATGTGATGGGGATCCTCCGCCATGGCCGCCACATCGAGCGCGACATCGCTCACCAGCCGCTCGTGCTCGGCGACATCCTCCTCGTCTTCGGGACCCCCGGGGCGCTCACCGCAGCCGAGAGCAGCAACGAATTCCTCCGTCTCGACGGCATCCACCAGGCCTATGTGAACCGGGCGAAGGCACCCATCGCCCTGGCGGTGATCGGGGTGGTCATTGCCTGTATCACCCTCCACCTCCTGCCCCTGCCGATCGTCGCCCTCGCCGGCGCCGGAACCCTCGTCCTCACCGGCTGCCTGTCGGTGAATGATGCCTACCGCGCCCTCGAGGGGAGGGTCCTGATGCTCATCGTCGGCACCCTCGCCCTAGGGCTCGCCATGGAGCGAAGCGGCGCCGGCGCCTTTGTCGCCCACCACCTGGTCGCCGCGGTGGGCTCCCTCGGGCCGCTGGCCATCCTCGCCGCCATCTACCTCATCACCACCGTCTTCACCGAGGTGATGAGCAACAACGCCACCGCGGTCCTCATGGTCCCCATCGCGGTGGCCACCGCCGGCGACCTCGGCGTCGATCCGAGACCGCTAATCATGGCGGTCCTCTTCGGTGCCTCGGCGAGCTTCGCCTCCCCCATCGGCTACAAGACCAACACCCTGGTCTACGGCCCCGGTGGCTACCGCTACCTCGACTTCCTGCGCATGGGGCTGCCACTCAAGCTCCTCTTCTGGCCCCTGGCCACCTGGCTCATCCCGCAGTTCTGGCCGCTTGTGCCGATGGCCCCATAGCCTACGGCACCGGCAGGCCGCCCGCGGCGGCCTTCGCGTAGGCGGTAGCAGCGCGGTTGAGGAGGCCCTTGAGCACCGCCCGGTCACTCACCGCAGGCGGCGGGTGGGCGGCGGCGAAGGTACGCAGCCCCTTGCCGTGGAGATCGACCGCCTGGTCGCCGAGGAGCTCCCGCGCCTGGCCGTCGAGGCAGAAGGCGAGGGTGTACCAGCCGTTGGCGTCCTTGGGCCGGGACTTGAGAAAACGGTGGAGATACGCCTCTGCCCGATGCCACTGGTGGCGGCCGTTGTAGATCCCGGCGGCGTAGTAGTAGCCGTAGGGGTAGCTCGGGTCGACCTTGATCGCCCGCTCGAACCGCTTCAGGGCGCGCGTCTGGTGGCCCCCGCGCACCAGGGCGAGCCCCTCGTTGGTGAGATCGAAGGCGGAGGGCCGCTCACACCCCGCGAGGGAGAGGAGCACGACCGCGGTGAAGAAGACGAGCCGGGTGAAGCGGTGGTGTCGCGAGGGGACCATTGCGCTTATCATGGACTCATCTACCTCACTCGGGAGCCCCTTATGTTCGGCCTCGGCATGGGCGAGATGCTCATCATCCTCGCCGTAGTAGTCCTCATCTTCGGTGCCAAGAAGCTGCCGCAGATCGGTTCCGGTCTCGGCCAGGGGATCCAGAACTTTCGCAAGGCGGTGAAGGGCAAAGACGAGACCGACGAGCCGGACCTCCTGGAAGAGAAAGAGAAACAGGAGCACGACGCCCCGTGAGGGGAGGTGCAGCCCTCCTCGCCCTCCTCCTCGCGGCGGCCACCGGCTGGAGCGAGGTGCTCACCGTACGGGTCACCCCCGCCGCCGGCGGCGCTCCCTTCACCGTCCACGCGGAGGTAGTCCGCACCCCCGAGGCGCAGGCCCGCGGCCTCATGGGTCGCCACCAGCTCGCCGCGAATCGTGGGATGCTCTTCCTCTTCCCCGACCAGCGGCCACGCACCTTCTGGATGAAGAACTGCTTCATCGCCCTGGACATGCTCTTCGCCAACCGCGACGGCCGCGTCGTCCACGTCCAGCACGACGCCCCGCCGTGCCCGAGCGTCGTCCTCCAGTGTGCCACCTACCCCTCGGAGGCGCCGGCGGCAGTGGTCCTCGAGCTCCCCGCCGGCTCCGCCGCCGCCCACCACCTCGGGGTGGGGAGTCGGATCCGGTGGGAATGAGCCGGATCCGCGGCCAGCCGGAACCCCATAGCCTGGAGCCCGGGGCTCAACGCAAAGGGGCAACGGAGAGGTGCTCGGTGGAGATGGCGCCCAACGTGGCGCGAGGGAGGGACGTGCCGAGTGGGATTTCAACGCAGAGCCGCAGAGGGACAGAGGGGGCGCCGGCCTGTCGATCAGGCGGCGCGAACCGCGTGGGAGCATGGGGCTTCATCCCTGACACCGCTTTCACCATGAAGGGCATGAAGACCCTATGGAGTGACCGGCTCCATTTCGTAGGGTGGCGTCTTTATCC
>CAZRGD010000203.1:0-5326 GCA_964599505.1 uncultured Nitrospirota bacterium
CGAGCCCGCTTTCCCTCGCGACGATCGCATAAGTCCGACAGACTCCTAGCCCCTACCCCCTGCGAGCAAAGCGAGCCCCCATGCAACGCACCCTGTCGATCATCAAGCCGGACGCCGTGGCCGCCGGCCACATGGGCGAGATCATCGCCACCTTCGAGAAGAACAACATCCGGGTGGTGGCGATGAAGATGCTCCACCTCACCCAACAGCAGGCCGAGGGGTTCTACGCCGTCCACCGCGAGCGCCCCTTCTTCGGCGAGCTCACCGCCTTCATGTGCGAGGGGCCGGTCGTGGTGATGGCGCTCGAAGGCGAGGGCGTCATCGCCAAGAACCGCGAGCTCATGGGCGCCACCAACCCGGCGGACGCCGCCGAGGGGACCCTGCGCAAGCGGTTCGCGTCCTCCCTGCAGAACAACGCCGTGCACGGCTCCGACGCGCCGGAGACCGCGGCGTTCGAGATCGGCTACTTCTTCAACGCCCTGGAGATCGCCGGATAGGGACCGTTGAACGCCGTGGCCGCCACACCTTCGTCGATCACCCGCGGGTGGCCCGTGCCACGCCGTGCGCCGTCGCGTACGCTTCCAACGATGGCAAAACTCAAGCGACCCTTCGGCTCCCCGCCCGCCCTCTTCTCGCGGGCCAACATGCGCCGCCTCGAGCTCGCCTCCATGGGGCTCTACCTCCTGGTGGCAATCGGCCTCGGGGTGGGAATCGGCTACTACCTCGACCGGTGGTTGGGGACGGCGCCGTGGGCGCTCTCCATCTTCCTCACCGCCGGGGTGATCGCAGGTTTTCGGAACATGTACCGACTCCTCAAACGCGAGGTCGATGCATCGCACCATCCGGAGGATGAGGGATGATCCTCCTGCTCACGGTGCTCACCGCCGCCGCGATCACCTACACGATCGCCGGCTTCGACGCCGCCGCTGTATGTATCGCCGGCCTCGCCCTGGAGAGCGCGAACCTGATCGGCACCGAGCAGGTCGGCCGCTACCTCCTCAACCCGGAGCGCAGCCAGGCCGGCCTCTTTCGCCTCTTCTACTTCCTCAAGTACGCCGCGCTCATCGTCGGCTTCTCGCTGCTCGCGATCACCACCCACCGGGTCATCGCCCTGACCATAGGTTTCACCATCGCCCTCACCGTTCACGTCGCCACCCGTTCCATGGCCACCCACAAGGAGGCACTCCGTGCTGCGTAGACTCCTCCCCCTCGCCCTCCTCCTCTCCCCCACCGTCGCCTTCGCTGCCGAGAAGGGTGGAGGTGGCCTGGAGGCACCGCTCCTCATCCATCTCCCGGGCATCGCCCCGCAGGTGACCTACACCTGGGTGGTGATGGCGATCCTCATCGTCACCGGCGCCCTCGCCGGGCGTAGCGCCGCGGTGGTGCCCCATGGGGTCGCCCACTTCTACGAAGTCATTCTCGAAGGAATCTTCAACTTCTCCAAGGGGATGGTGGGGGATGAGGCGATGCGCTTCTTCCCCCTGATCGCGACCCTGTCGCTGTTCATCCTCAGCGGCAACCTCATCGGCCTGGTCCCCGGCTTCGAGTCGCCCACCGCCAACCTCAACACCACCGCAGCCCTCGCCGTCACCGCCGTGGTCTACAGCGAGATCGTCGGCATGAAGACCCACGGTGCCGCCTACATCAAGCACTTCATGGGGCCCCTCTGGTGGCTCGCGCCGCTGATGCTGCCCATCGAGCTCCTCAGCCACCTGGCGCGGATGCTCTCGTTGTCCCTGCGTCTCTTCGGCAACATAAAAGGTGAGGACATCCTCCTCGCCGTCCTCCTCGGTCTGGTGCCGTACCTGGTACCGGTGCCGATCATGCTGCTCGCCGTCTTCACCAGCTTTCTCCAGGCGTTCATCTTCGTCGTCCTCACCCTCATCTACATCCAGGGTGCCCTGGAGCACGCCCACTGATTTCTGCTGCGGCAGGAATCAGGACAACCCACTCGCGTTCAACTGCCGCCCTATCCGCTCCCACCTTCGAAATCGGGGAAGAAGATCTAGAAGGGGCATCGTGCCGGGGATCGGGTCAAGCGGCGTCTTACCAAGGAGGTTCTCCATGAAGAGCCTATTCACACTCGCTGTTGTCGCCGTCGCGGTGCTGTTCGCCGCCCCCGCCTTTGCCGCCGAGGCGGCCGAGAGCACCCTCCATAACTACTCGGTGATCGCCGCCGGCCTGGCCATCGGCATCGCCGCGCTCGGTACCGGCATTGGCCAGGGCAACGCGGTCAACGGCGCCACCCAGGGGATCGCCCGCAACCCCGGCGCCTACGGCAACATCTTCACCGCGATGATCGTCGGCCTGGCGCTCATCGAGTCCCTCTGCATCTACTCGCTGGTCGTCTCCCTGATCATCCTGTTCGTGAAGTGGTAATTCCGCGCCGCGTCGCGACGCAGAATCTGGGGGGCCGCTCTGCGGCCCCCTTTTTTTCATCTCGAGCACCCCGCTGCTGGACGGCGCCATCCTGCACCTCGCACGTGCGAGATCCTTGACCGAAAGAGATTTTGTATCTACTTTTTGTAGATACACCGGAGGTCGCCATGCATACAGCGCGCGTCTTTTGGAGCGGCAACAGCCAGGCGGTACGGATTCCCAAGGAGCTCCAGCTCCAGACCGACGAGGTGGAGATCCGCAAGGAGGGAGAGAGCCTGATTCTGACGCCGCGACAACCGTCGTGGCAGGACCTGATGGATAGCCTCGACCGTTTCTCCGACGACTTCATGGAGGCGGGACGAAACCAGCCCCCCGAGCAGCGGCGGGAGGAGCCCTTCTCATGAAGCTCCTGCTCGACACCGACATCTGCATCTACCTCATCAAGGCGCGGCCAGCCGGAGTGCTGGCACGGTTTTGCGAACACACTCCGGGCGACATCGGCATCTCGATGATCACCCTCGCCGAGCTCGAATACGGGGCGGCCAAGAGCCAATACCCGAAAAAAAATCGCATCGCCCTGGCCGCCTTCGTCACCCCGCTGGTGGTCACCCCCCTCGAACCGTCGGTGACGGTGACCTACGGCAAGATCCGCGCCGCCCTGGAGGCGGTCGGCCGCCCCATCGGCCCCCTCGACACCCTGATCGCCGCCCACGCCCTCACCCTCGGCGTCCCCCTGGTGACCAACAACGAGCGGGAGTTTCGGAGGGTAAAGGGGCTGCAAGTAGAAAACTGGACCGAGTGACGCCCACTGCGGCGGGGTCATAAGCCTCCAACGTAACGCAGGCAACGAAGGCGTGGACCACGTTACATCTGCCACAAGGACCGCCACCACCGCCTGGCCCTCCACCATCGTCGGGTGGGGCCTCACGCAGAGACGCGGAGGCGCAGAGGTCGCGTCCCGCTCCACGGGCGGCGAGGTGCACAACCGTGTGCGTGGGGTAAACCAGAGCCGACGATCCAGGTCCCTCCACCGCCCTGGCCGCCGCCAGCGGGAGGCGCAACAATGGCGCCTCGCTCGCGCTCTATTCTCTTCACCTCGTCCTCCGCTGCACCCCACGATCATGTCCATTCGCCTCCGCTTCGCCCCCTCGCCCACCGGTGACCTCCACGTGGGGGGTGCCCGCACCGCCCTGTTCAACTGGCTCTACGCCCGCCACACCGGCGGCAAGTTTCTCCTCCGCATCGAGGACACAGACCGCGAGCGCTCCACCGAGGCCGCGGTGCAGGCGATCTTCGACGGGCTGAAGTGGCTCGGCCTCGACTGGGACGAGGAGCCGCTGTTTCAGCACAGCCGCCAGGAAACGCACTGCGCCGCGGTGGCCCGACTCGTCGAGTCGGGCCACGCCTACCGCTGCTACTGCACCGCCGAGGAGCTGGAGCAGATGCGCGCCGAGCAGCGCGCCCACGGCGGCAAGCCGCGCTACAACGGTCGCTGCCGCAATCGCACCGATGCACCCGACCAACCCTTCGTGGTCCGCTTCCGGACCCCGAGCGAGGGGATGGTGGGGTTCGATGACCTCATCAAGGGGCGGATGGCGGTGGCCAACGACGAGCTCGACGACCTCGTCCTGCAACGCTCCGATGGCACCCCGACCTACAACCTGGCGGTGGTGTGCGACGACGCGGAGATGGGGATCACCCACGTCATCCGCGGCGACGACCACGTCAACAACACCTTTCGCCAGCTCCACCTCTACCGGGCGCTGGGCATCGAGGAGCCTGCCTTCGGCCACATGCCGCTGATCCTCGGGGAGGACGGCACCAAGCTCTCCAAGCGTCACGGCGCCACCTCGGTCTTCGAGTACGCCCGCCTCGGCTACCTGCCGGCGGCGATGCGCAACCACCTCGCCCGCCTCGGCTGGTCTCACGGGGACCAGGAGCATTTCACCACCGAGGAGATGGTCGCGGCCTTCGACATTAAAGACGTCGGCTCCTCCCCGTCGGTCTTCGCCCTCCAGAAGCTCGACTCCCTCAACGGTTGGTACCTGCGCAACGGCGACCTCGATGAGGTCACCGACCGGTTCGCCGACTTCCTGCAGCGGGAGGCGATCCCCATCGCGGTCGACCACGACCGCGCCCGCCTGCGACGCATCGTCGAGTCGCAGCGGGAGCGCACCGCCACCCTCAAGGAGATGGCGGATAAGAGCGACTACTTCTTCCGCGAGGAGATCGACCTCGACGAGAAGGCGGCCCACAAGCACCTGCGGCCGGTGGTCCTGGCCCCCCTGCGCGAGCTGCGCGACACCCTCGCCGCCCTGCCCGCGCCGTTGACCGCGGAGGCGGTGAAGCCGCCCTTCGAGGCGCTTCTGGAGAAACACGCGCTGAAGATGGGCAAGCTCGCCCAACCGGCGCGCGTCGCGCTCACCGGCGGCGGGATCAGCCCGGGGATCTACGACGTCATCGAGATCATCGGCAAGGAGCGCTGCCTGCGCCGGCTGGATGCGGCCCTCGCCTACGTCGAGCAGCGGGCGGAACAGCAATAGGCAGAGGGCAGAAGACAGTCCGAGTCTCGGGCCATAAGCACCGATCGGCACCACCGTCGATCCCCCATGCCGGTTTCGATCTCATTCGAGATGGGTGTCTCAGGCATTTGGCAAGGAGATTTCGGATCGGCCTTGAAGGCATTCGTTAACGCAAAGGCGCGAAGGCGCAAAGGGAGGCGCCCTGTGAGCGCGTGCCGAGTGGGGTTTTCAACGCAGAGGGGCAGAGACGCAGAGGGGGCGCCGGCGGCCTGACGGTCAGGCGACGCGAACCGCGTCGGAGCATTGGGCTTCATCCCGGAACCGCCTTAACCATGAAGGGCATGAAGGACATGAAGAATCGGGACCCCAACTCTTCATGTCCTGATATGGAGTGACCCTCTGTCAAGGGTGGCAGCGGTGGGTGG
>CAZRGD010000204.1:0-5297 GCA_964599505.1 uncultured Nitrospirota bacterium
GGTAGCCGGCACCACCAGGCGCCTCGGGACCGCCCCCACGACGAGGCCGCCGACGGCGACCACGGCCGGGGGCGAGCGGCGCTCCAGCCCCACGGCCCACTCGCGGGCGACGGGGACCATCCCCACCGCCGAGGCGGCGGCGGTCATGAGGATCGGCCGGGTGCGCAATGACACCGCCTCGAGCAGCGCCTCACGTACCGAGCTGCCCCTCTTCATGGCGACGCGGGCGAAGTCGACGAGGAGGATGCCGTTGTTCACGATGATCCCCATGAGCAGGATCATCCCCATGAACGACGGCATGCAGCCGTGCTTATTCGCGATGAGCATCGCCCAGCTCGCCCCGATGAGGGCCAGTGGCAGGGTGGCGAGGATCGCCAGGGCGTCGAGGAAGGAGCGGAAGGTGATCACCAGCATGAGGTAGAGCAGGGCGAGGCCGATGAGCAGGGAGCGACCGAGGCGGCCGAAGGACTCGCCCATCTGCTTGATCTCCCCCTCGTAGGAGAGGCGGTAGCCGCGCGGCAGCTTGAGCCCCTTCATCGCCGCCACCACCCGGTCGTGGAGGTGGCTGACGGCGATGTCGCCCCGGTAGCCGAGGACGTCCACCGTGGGCAGGAGCGCCTGGTGGGTCTCGGCGGTGGGGGTGTGACCGCGCACGACCTTGGCGACCGCGGCCAGGGGCACCTGGCTGCCATCGCGGGCGGTGATCCGCAGGGCCGCGAGGTCCTCCGCGTCGGAGCGCTGGTCGGGCCGCAGGCGGACCCAGACGGGGATCGGGTTCTGCCCGGTCACCCGCAGGCGACCGCCGGAGCTGCCGCCCACCTGGGCGGCGACCTGGCGCGCCACGTCCGCGGCGGTGAGGCCGTAGAGGCGCGCCGACTCCGGCTGCACCTCCAACCTGAGCCGCTGCTCCCGCCCCTGCCACGACCGCTCCACGCCGGTGAGGCCGTGGACCGTGCGAAGCCGCGCCATGACGCCGTCGGCGAGGTGGTCGAGGACCGCCGGCTCGGGGCCGGTGAGCATGACGTCGACGGTGCCGCGGATCGACGACAGGGGGGTGGCGCCGAACTCGGTGACGTTGGTGGTGATGAGACCGGGGATCCGGTGGAGCCTCGCCCGCACCCCGGCCTCGATGGCATAGATCGTGCGGTCACGGTGGAAGCGGTCCACCAGGTTCACCGTGGTCTGCCCCTGCTGGAGGGTGCGGGCGGCACCGAAGGACTTCACCCCCGCCTCCGCCCCCACCACGGTGGAGGTGGACTCGATCCACGAAGGCTTCACCTCCGCACGCACTGCCCCCTCCACCGCCGTGGAGAGGCTGGCCATCCGGGTCTCGTCGGTGTCCGGCGCCGCCTCGAAGCTCACCAGGAAGATCCCCGAGTCCATCCGCGGCATGAGGTCGCGCCCGACCAGCGGCATCTGGCGCGCGGAGGCGACGAAGAGCAGCGCCAGGACCACCACCACCACCGCCCGGTGGTCGAGCCCCCAGGAGACGAAGCGGATGTAAAAGGCACGCACCGGCTCAAGGATGAAGCGGTCGAAGGGGCGCAGGAGGAAGCCGAGGGGGTCGCGCCCGCCCGGCTTCAAGAGCCACGGCACGAGGCGCGGGATGAGGGTGACGGAGACGATCAGCGAGGCAAACAGCGACACCGACAGGGTGACCGTGAGGGGCCGCAACACCGTCTGCACGTAGCCGCCGATGAACATGATGGGGATCAGGACGATCACCGTGGAGATCGTCCCTGCCATGTCCGCCAGGAGGATCTCGCGGGTGCCTGCCACCGCCACCGCCAGCCCCGACTCGCCCTGGGTGCGCATCCGCCGCTCGATATTCTCGATCACCACGATGGCGTCGTCCGCCAGGAGCCCGACGGCGATGATCACCGCGGTGAGGGTCACCAGGTTGAACTCGTACCCCATGAGCTGAATTACCGCGAAGGTGAGGAGGTAGCTGAAGGGGAGCGACACCGCGGTGATGAGGGCGGCGCGCGAGTTCCCGAGAAACAGCAGGATCACCGCCAGGGTCATCAGGACCGCATCGCGCAGGGCGTCGAGCATGTTGGAGACGGAGATGTGGATCAGCCTGCCCTGGGTGTCCGCCACCGCCAGCTTCACCATCGGGAAGGCGGTGCGCACCGCCGGCAGGGCGTGGTCGATCGCCTTCACCACCCGGCTGGTGAAGCCGTTGTCGGCGCGCAAAAGCGAAATCGCCACCGCCGGCTCGCCGTTGCCGCGGTACAGGGAGGTGGCGTCCTCCGCCCCCCAGTGGACCGTGCCGAGGTCGGCGACCCGCACATGCCCCCCGTCGGGGATCTCCACCAGGACATCACCGAGATCGTCGGGGAGGTGAGCGAGGTGGGTGGCGGTGAGGACCAGGCGGTCGCCGTGGCGGTAGACGTGGCCCGCGGGCAGCGACAGGTTCGAGCCAAGGAGCGCGGTGGCCACCTCGGCGACGGTGAGGTGGTGCGCCTCGATACGATTGCGATCGAGGTCCACCGCCACCTGCCGCACCTCACCCCCGAAGACCTCCGCCTCCGCCACCCCGGGGATGGCGAGGAGCCGGTCGCGCAACGGGTTTTCCGCCAGCCAACGGAGGCGGCCGAGGTCGAGGTGGGTGCCCGGCGCGGCGGTCACCGCGAGGACGGTCACCGGCCGGGCGGCGTCGGTGATTTTGAAGATTGTCGGCTCCCCCACCCCCGCGGGGAGCTGGCCGCGCACCCGTGGGAGCTCGTTCGCCACCCGGGTGGCGGCCATGTCGATGTCGTTGCCGTACTCGAACTCCGCGGTCACCGCGGAGACCTGATCGCGGGAGACGGAGGTGACCCTTCTCACCCCGTCGATCCCCGACAGGCGCACCTCGATCGGGTGAGTCACCTCGCTCGCCACGTCGTCGCTCGCCGCCCCGGACCACTGGGTGACCACCGTCACCATGGGCCGGTTGGTGTCCGGGAAGAGGTTCATCGGCAGGGTGACGAAGGCAATCACCCCCCCGAGGACGACCACCAGGCTGCCGGCGAGGATCGCGTGCGGCTGGCGCAGGAGTCGCTCGATGAACGACGGGCTCATCGCGCCACCTCACCGCCCTTGGAGGGGGCCGGGGCCGAACCCGCCGCCGCGCCATTGGCTTCGGCGCCGCCCGCGACGACCACCGGGTCGCCGTCGTGGAGTTGCAAAAGGACCGACTCGTGGGCGACCACTACCCGGTCGCCCGCCGCCACATCCCCGTCGACGACCCACCCCTCGTGGGCGTGCAGCCCCACCGCCACTGGGACCACCTTCACTCTCGTCTTCTCCCCCTCACCCACAATCTTGAAGAGGCGGCCGTGGCCGTCCCCTGCCATAAGGACCGCGCGCGGCGGCGCGATGAGCGCCCCTTCCACCCTCGCCAGGAGGATGCGCGCCGGTACGCGCGCGCCGCTTGGCAGGCCGAAGGGAGAGGCGGCGAGGTCCGCCTCGGCCGAGCCGAGGGCGCGGGGATCCAGGGCCGGGTGGACGCGGGTGATCTGCACCTCCATCGTTGCGTCGCCGTGGGTGAGGACCACCCGGCTCCCCGGCTGGACCTGCTCCAGGACCGACTGGGGGAGGTCGACGCGCAGGCGCGCCCCGTGACTCACGGTGAGGCGATACATCGGGTGGCCCGGCTGGCAGAGGTCGCCCGGCTCCGCCAGCCGCGCGGCGATCACTCCGTCTGCGGGGGCGGTGATCTGCGCGTACCCAAGGCGCACCCGCAGGGCGGTGATCTCCCGCTCCAGGGAGGCCACCTGCTGCTCCGCGGTCACCTCGGCGGTGTGCCACTCCTGCACTTTGGAGGCGTCGCTTCCCCCCTCCTTCATCAACCGCTGCTCACGCACGTGCTCCGCCGTGGCGCGCGCCGCCGCCGCCCGCGCGGCGGCGAGCTGTGCCTCCTTGGCGGCAATGGTCGCATCGAGCTCACGGGTGTCGACGCGGGCGAGGACCTCGCCCTTGTGGACCCGCACCCCCTCGCGCGGCCCCATCTCCACCACGGTGCCGGAGATCTGCCCGGTGAGGGTGACCTCCTCGCTCGAGGTGAGGGTGGCCAGGGCCGGGAAGCCGCGGGTGGCGACCCCCACCCTCACCGGCGCGGTATGCACCGCCCACGCCGCGGGAGTGGGCGGCGGCACCGCCGCCAGCTCGTGGACGCGGCGCATGCGCAGGCGCACCAGGGCGAGCGCCACGACCACCACCACGAGGACGATCAGGAAGATACGGAGACCCTTTTTTAGCTTCGGCATGGACGGCTCCCGGCACAGGGGATGACAGACAACGGAATCGAAGGGGCAAAGACGGAGGGGGGCATCACGGTGCCGGCGCGCGAGGGGTGTACGCCGCCGGGGGGAGGCCGAGGGCGAGGCGGTAGTCGTCATCCGCCTGCCACCAGCCGCTCAGGGCGTCGGTAAAAGAGGCGCGAGCACGCGCCAGGGCCGCCTCCGCGTCCACCAGGTCGGCGGCGGAGAGCCGCCCCACGGCAAAACGGGAGCGCTGGATCACCGCGGTGCGCGCCGCCGCGTCGAGGCCGTCTACCGCCGCCTGGTAGCCATTGCCCGCCGCCACCCAGCGACCGCGGGCGGCGGCGACCTCGGCACGGGCATTCGCCTCTGCCTCCGCGACGCGGGCACGCGCCCCCGCCGCCGCCGCCGCCGCCGCGTCCACCTGGCGCCGCCGCCGGCCGCCATCGAAGAGCGGCACGCTCGCCTCCACCTCCGCCTGCCAGTGATCACCCGTCGCCCCCTCCCACGCCTGGTCATGGCGGACGGTCGCGGCCACCGCCACCGCCGGCAGGCGGCTGGCACGTGTCCCCCGGAGACGCCCTGTGGCGGCGACGACACGCGCCCGCGCGGCGATCACGTCGGGACGCGGCGGGACGTCCGGCCGGGGTGCCTCGGGCGCCCACGGCGCCACCACCACCTTCGCGGGGTAATCCGGTGCATCGAGCAACGCGGCGATCTGGGCGCGCGCCGCCGCCTCATCGCCGTCGAGGGAGGCGAGACGACCGCGCACCGCGGCCACCTCCGCCCGCAGCCTGACCGCCTCCACCTCCGGCAACCGGCCCACATCCACCTTGGCCTGGGCCACCCGCGCCTGCTCCTCCAGCGCCTGCCGCTGGAGGAGCAGGGCGGTACGCTCACCGGCGATCCGTTGCAAATCGTGGTAGAGGCGGGCCGCACGGTTCAGCAGGATGAGGCGCACGTCCTCCCTCCCCGCCCGCGCCGCCCGCTCGCCACCACGCGCGGCCGCGAAGCCGGCGCGCAGGGCGCCGTTCACATCGACCGGCAGCCGCA
>CAZRGD010000205.1:0-5232 GCA_964599505.1 uncultured Nitrospirota bacterium
CCCCTACGTCCACCTCAACGGCCGCCTCGTTCCCCTCGCCGAGGCCCGCGTCTCGGTCCTCGACCACGGCCTCCTCTATGGCGACTCCTGCTTCGAGGCGATTCGGGTCTACTCCGGCCACCCCGCCTTCTGGCGCGCCCACCTGGCGCGCCTCGCCGAGTCCGCCCGACTCCTCGACCTCCCCGACCCCGGTGCGGAGTATTGGTCGGCCGCGCTCGCCACCCTCATTGATGCCAACCACCTCGATGCAGCGATGGTCCGCCTCACCCTCACCCGCGGCGCCGCCGCCCCAGGGCTCAGGCCGGGCGAGCCACCGGAGCCCACCCGCATCGCCCTCGCCGTGGCGCCGCCCTCGCCGCCTACCGCCTCCCACGTCGCCACCGCCCGCTACCACCGCATCCCCGACACCTCTCTGCCGACGGCGGCGAAGACCGGCAACTACCTCCCCAACCTCCTCTCCCGCCGCGCCGCCCAGGCCGCAGGGTGTGACGAGGCGCTGTTCGTCGACGACGCCGGCCGCTACCTCGAAGGAACGGTGAGCAACCTCTTCTTCGTCGACCCGGCGGGCCGCCTCTGCACCCCGCCGCTCAGCGCCGGCTGCCTCCCTGGGATTACCCGCGACGTCGTCCTCGCCGCGGCGCCCCGCCTCCACATCCAGGTCCGAGAGGTCTCCCCCACCCGCGCCGAGCTCCTCGCCGCGAGTGAGGCATTCCTCTCCGGCACCGGCTACGAGGTCACCCCCATCGCCACCCTCGACGGCGAGGCCATCGCCACCGGCCCCCTCACCCCGCGCCTCGCGACGGCGTACCACGACGCCATCGCCCGCGACGCCGAGCGAAGTCCACTACCACGCCACTGGCAACAAAAATGAGTACCCATGTACGGGGACAGGATGCACCGATCACCGTTGCGCGAATGCGGTATTCTTCGCATTACACATTGTCATACGATCTGCACGCAGGAGATCTCCATGGCCACACTTTCCGTCCGCCTCCCGGAGGAGCTTGCAAACCGTCTTGAGGAAGACGCACGTCTTGCGAACAAAACGCGCGGGGAGTTGGTCCGCGAGGCATTGGTCTCCTATTTCCGCGCTCAGGAACGTACCCGCATCGAAGAGAAGCTGGGGATCGCCTCGCACCTGGTGCGCGAAGAGAGCATGCGTGTCCTCGCAGAGTTCGAGCCCGTGGATCCCGAGACACTCGACAATGCCGAGGGACGTCACCGGTGAAGCGGGGCGAAATCTGGCTTGTCAATCTGAACCCCAGTCGGGGCACGGAGCCGGGGAAGATCCGCCCCATCCTGGTGATTCAATCCGATGGTCTGAATGATCACGACCATCCATCCACTGTGGTCCTGCCGCTAAGCACGCGCCTCGCCGACAACCCTGCTGCCGCACCTCTCCGTGTCCGCGTCAGGCGCCGCAACCGGTTGGACCACGACTCCGATATTCTCCTTGATCAGATCCGCGCCCTCGACAACCGACGATTTCTCGACGGCCCCCTCACACGTCTCACGGTTGCCGAGATGGAAGAGGTGAACCGCCGCCTCCGGGCGGTCCTGGGCCTCCACTGAGCACCAGGGCCACCCTCATGCCTTTGTTCCACACGCGAAAGATGGGTGCTCGCCTCACGACCCTCGTCGTCCTTCTCGTCGCCCTCGCCGCCTGCCACCGCGGGGTGCGGTATCAGCGGCCCAAGGACTTTCGCCCCATGCAGGCGGTAACACCCGGGTGGACCGAGCGCGGGATCGCCTCGTGGTACGGTCGCCCCTTTGATGGTCGGCCCACCGCCAACGGCGAAATCTACGACATGAACCGCCTGTCGTGCGCCCACAAGACCCTGCCGCTGGGCACGGTGGTGCGGGTCACCAACCTCGCCAACCACCGACACCTCGACCTGCGGGTGAACGACCGCGGCCCCTACGTCCACGGGCGGATCGTCGACTGCTCGCGCGCGGCCGCCCGTCGCCTCGGCTTTCTCGACGCCGGGACCGTGCCGGTGAAGCTCCAGGTCGTCCGCGCCGGTCGTGGCGGCCGTCCCGCCTACCGCGAAGGGCCGAACGGCGGCGGCCACTACGCCTACACCCTCCAGCTCGGCGCCTTCACCGACCCCGCCGGCGCCCAGGCCCTGGCCGCCCGGTTGCGCCGTGACGGAATGACCCCGCGCATCGAGGTGGCGATGGTGAACGGCCGCCGCTTCCACCGGGTGCGCACCGGCCGCTACCCGTCGAAGGCGGCCGCGGACCAGGCGGCGGCGTCGCTCTATGCCCAGGGGTACGATATCTACCTGGCCCTGGCACAATAAGCCCCTCGTCTCTCCCACACCCCACACCTTTCGAGAATTTCCCATGGCCGACACCCTCCAGCTCACCGTCACCGGCATGACCTGCCACCACTGCGAGGCGCGCGTCGTCAAGGCGCTCAAGGCGTTGCCCGGCGTCAGCGACGCAAAGGCGGACCACAGCGCCGACACCTGCGCCGTCACCTACGACCCCACCCAGGTGGAGCCGGCGGAGATGGCGGCGGCGGTCACCGCCAGCGGCTACACCGCCACCCTCCCCGAGTAGCGAGCCGCCTCACCGCCGGCGCGATCGGCGCCGGCGGCCGAGCCCGTAGAGGAGGGCGACGACGAGGAGAATCGCGCCGCCCACCTGCGCCCAGGCGGCGACCAGGGTGATCTTGTGCAGGAGGGTGGCGTGCTCCCCGGCGGTGGCCGGGGTGAGGCCGGTCGCCTCGGCGACGTGGGAGAGGAGGTCCACCGGCAGAGACCCCTTCGGGATCGATTGGTGGCAGCCGGTACAGAGGCCGCGCCGTTCGAGCATCGACCGCTCGCGGCCGTCGAGGGGGCGGGAGCCCTTGAAGTGGTGACCCACGGTCTGGAGCTGCTTGCCCTTCTCCGTCACCACCCGTGACCAGTCGCCGATCAACCCGGGGATGGGCTCGATCTGGGTCTGCGCCCCCCGCGGCAGGATCGTCCCGTCGGGGGCGGCGAGGTCCACCACCCGGCCTTGGTCCCACGGACCGTTCAGCCGCCCGCCGCCGATCCCGTATCCCGCCGCCTTGTCGCTCGTGTGGCACGACTCGCACGGCCGAGCCGCGCCGTTGGTGTGCGGCTGCACCGGGGCGGTATCGATGGAGAGCTGCCCCTCGGCACCGCCCCCCTCGGTGAACGGTGGGGTGCGAAAGATGCGGTCCTTCACCACCGTACGGCCGTCCGCGCCGACCACCGTGTAGACCGCCTGACAGCCGGGGATGATCGGGGTGATCCGCCCCTCGCCATTCACCCCGAGGGCGGGGTCCTCCCAGCGCAGGTAGGAGCGCTGTTCGCGGACCTTCCCGTCGATGCGTACCGCATCGACGGGTGCATCTCGGTCGTCTGCCCGGTGGCCGGGCCGCCCGTGCAGCGCCCCGGCGGCGGCCCAGTCGTAGCCCGATTTCTTGCCCGAGTAGTCGACCTTCACATGGCAGCCGTAGCACTGCGGCGCCCACTGGGCATGGCAGGTGTAGCACTCGAGACGATCGATGTGGCGGCCCACCGCGACCATCGCCACCCGGCCGGCGAGGGGGAGCTTGTCGGTGTCGGTGAGGAGCTTGAGCGGCTTCACGGTGAGGTCTCGGCCGCCGGCGGTGTGGACGACCACCTCCTTGCCACGGCGCACCACGTTGCCCAGGGGGTTGCCGCGGGCGGAGAGGAGGTAGCCGTCCTCCGCCGGATACACCGTGCCGCGCCACTGAAAGTCGAGGAGCTTGCGCGCCACCCCGCGCCCGGCCGCCGGGAGCATGGTGCCAAACTCGTCGCCATACCCCAGGGGCAGCTCCCACGGGTAACGCTCCGGGGTGCCGTGGCAGTCGCTGCACTCGATCTCCACCGACCCGAGGGTGGTGCCGGAAAGGAAGCCGTCGCCGTGGACATCGAGGGTGGTGTGGCAGTCCTGGCACACCATCCCGTACTTGGTGTTGTGGATGTCGCCCTTCATGGAGAGGTAGTGCTTGGTGTGGAGCCCCACCTGTCCCTTGCCACCGTCTCCCCAGGGGGAGGTGTAGGCGGACTCCATGAGCCCCTGAAACGAGGTGCCGATCCGCTTGCCGCGGTCGTGGCAGGTGGTGCACGTCTCCACCGGGATACCGGAGTAGGTGTGGCCGTTGACGGTGACCTTCGCCTCGCGCGTCGCCTGGATCGTGTGGACCAGGAGGTGGCCCGGCGCCTCCTTCGAGATCGTCGGGTCGCCCCCCTCGTAGCGCCCCTCGTTGCCGTACGGGATGTGGCAGGCGCTGCACCCCATGCCGCGGTAGTCGCCGCGCCGTTGCCGGCCGCGTACCGCCAGGTGACACCGCTCGCACTCCTCGCGCAGGTAGGTGAAGACGGCCTTGGCCGGGTCACGGGCCACCGCCGCCGCGTCGGGCGCCGCCGGCAGGCGGTCCATGTGGTCCGGAAAGACCTGCGGCTCCAGGCGGGCGAGGCGCTCCTTGTAGGCGCGGTAGGCGTCGGTACCGAGGCGGGCGGCCGGGTCCGCGGGGTTTTTCACGTCGTAGTTGCCCCAGCGGTGGTCATACCCCTCCAGCCCCCCTCCGCTCCAGGCGGTCCCCTGGATCTTCCCCGCCTCGGTCATCATCAGGCTCTGCCATTGGGCCCGGACCTGCGCCTTGTGGCACCGGCCGCAGGTCTTTTCATTGATCCACGGGCTCCCCGGGTCCGGATAGAAGGGTGCGCGATGGGCCGCCGGCTTGGCGGTGGCCGCCGGGTCACCACCGTGGCAGACGGTGCAGCCCGCCGCGTCCCCCCGCTTGCGGCCAAGGGCGGTGATCTTCTCCATCATCTGCGAGCCGGGCTGGCGGATCGCCTCGATGCCGTGGTGGCAGGCGAGGCAACCACCCGCGCCAGCCGCCGCGGCAATCCCCGGCAGGACGATCACGAGGGCCGCCACCATCGCCGCCGCCGAGCACAACGATGCCCTCCACCGGTCACCCCGTCGGAACGCATGGACCATCTCAACCACCCCGTGGAAAGCCGCTCAAACGGAGTCCCGAAGCCACCGGAGGCGACGCGCCGCCCGGACCGGAACCCATCCGCCCCCGAGACCGAGGCCACCGGCGCGGCGACGCCGGAGGCCGAAAGCCGGAAGATAGACCCAACTCGGCCACCGGTCACGAGAGACCCTCTCCTCCCCGGAGAGATCGCGGACACGGGTGAGCGGTGCGAGGATGGAGCCCATGGTCAGCCCACCCCCCACCCA
>CAZRGD010000206.1:0-5231 GCA_964599505.1 uncultured Nitrospirota bacterium
TGCAGGTTCCAACCACCCCCACCCCAACCCTCCCCCGAAGGGGGAGGGAGCCGATGAGACTCCGCTGCGCGGAGAATCGAGGTGTGCCTCCCCCGGAGGGGGAGGCAGCCGGAAGGCGGGCGTATCCGCGCCGCACCGGCATTTCAGGGTTTCCGAGCATGTCCACGTCCCGGCCGTACGCCCTCTTTCGCCAGACGATCGGCATACGCCACGAGCTCCCGGCCGAGGGCCGGGTCGTCGATCTCCACCGACACCTCGTGGTTGTAACGCAGCGCCGACTGGGTCCAGTTGTGGGAGCCGACGAAGCAGAGGTGGCCGTCGACCACCGCGAACTTGCCGTGGGAACGGCGGCGCGGCGAGTCGAAGAGGGTGGTGACCCCGGCGTCACGGAGGAGCTTCGCGGTGTTGTGGTTGATCACCGCCACGTCCCGCCCGCGCCCGTTGGTGGTCTCCAGGACCACGCGGACCCGGACCCCGCGATGGACCGCCTGCCCCAGCCGCCGCACCAAGGCACGTGCCCGATTGGTGGGCGGGCCGTCCGCCTTGAAGAGGAACATCCCCACCACCACCTCCTTGTGGGCCCCGTCGATCGCCGCCGTCAGCGCCGGTTCGAAGGCGGAATCCAGCAGCAGCGTGGTCCCGGCAGCGATCGCCGAGACCGGGAGGAGAAGAACGGTGATCACCAGCGCCCACCGCGCCACGACCCCGCTCACGATGCGTCGGGCGGCCATCCGCCGCACCCCTCAGAAAGGAATATCGTCGTCATCGAACCCCTTGCCACCCGCCGCTGCCGGCTTCTCCACTGGGGCGAAGCCGCCGCCCGTAGATCCGCCCGTAGATCCGCCGCCTGTGGAGGCGGGCGGGCCACCGCCGCTGTTCGCCCCCTCGCGGCCGCCAAGCATGATCATGTTTTCGATGACGATCTCGGTGGTGTACCGGTCGTTGCCGTCCTGCCCCTGCCACTTGCGGGTCTGCAGACGCCCCTCGACAAAGACCTTGCGCCCCTTGGCGAGGTACTGGCTACAAATCTCGGCGAGCTTTCCCCAGGCGACAACCCTGTGCCACTCGGTCTTCTTCTGCGGACTTCCCTGCGCATCCTTCCAGGTGGAGCTGGTCGCCACGGAGAAATTACACACCGCCTTGCCGGCGTTGGTATAGCGGACCTCCGGATCCTGCCCCAGGTTGCCAATCAACTGCACTCGATTCAGAGAACGCATGGGAATAACCTCAACTAGAAAGGTGGGGATGAGAAGAGAGGGGCAGGAGTCTGTCGGATTTTGGCGATCGTGACGAGGGAAAGCGGGCTCAAGTCCGGATCGTGAACCGTTTGAGGAGAATAGCGGGACTATGCGACGAAGAACGGGGCGCGATCCGGGCCGAGATCCGCTTCCCCGCAGTAGATCGGGCCAAAGTCCGGCAGGCTCCTAGAGTAAAGGGGCGGTGGGAGGTGTGGAAGGGGAAAATGGGATCGGTTGCCGGCATGCCGGAAGGTACGTATCATTTTCCTACGAATACGTAGTAGGGAGCCCTCCATGAAGAAAAAACTTACGGTAACCATCGACGAAGACCTCCTTCCCCAGGCCAAGCAGTTCGCACGCCAGCGGCGTGTCTCTCTGTCCCAGCTCATCGAGACCGCCTTACGCCGGATGGGTACAGGCGAGACGTCATCCTTTTCCAGCCGCTGGAAGGGACGGTTCCAGCCGGCGGAGCACGAGGATGAACGGTACCGGGCGTTGGCACAGAAGTACCTGTAGGCGTCTCGGAACCAAGACCATGGTTCTCCTCATCGACACCGACGTCCTGATCGACTTTGTCCTTGATCGGCAGCCTCATTCCAAGGGAGCAAGTGAGCTCCTCGACTGGGTTGAGCAGCGGGGTGACCCCGCTTTCGTTGCCTGGCATACCCTCTCCAACTTTTACTACCTCGTCGCCCCGAAACACGGTTACAAGTCGACACGCGACTTCCTTGTCGACCTGACCCGCTTCGTCCAGGTCGCCCCCACCACCACCGAAAGTCTGCGTTATGCGGCGCAACTGCCGATGCGCGATTTCGAAGACGCCCTCCAGGTCGCCGCCGCCGTAGCGTGCCACGCCGAAGCCATCGCCACGCGCAACTTCCGCGACTACGCCCGCTCGCCGATCCGCGCCCGCAAGCCGAGCACCATTCTCCAGGAGCTCCAATCTTCGTAGATTTTCTCCTCCTGCCCGCTCCTGTCGGGAGCGGGCCGGAGGAGAAAATCTACGTCCGGTACTCGGCATTGATCCGCACGTAGTCAAACGAGAGGTCGCAAGTCCAGTAGGTGGCGGCGGCCTCCCCCTGGCCGAGGTCGAGACGGAGGGTGAGCTCGCGCTGGCGCATCAACGCCGCCGCCTCGTCGGAGCGACCCGCACCGGTGGGCACCCCCGCCGCAAAGAGCAACAGGCCGTCGAGCCACAGGCGGGTGGTCTCGGGGGTGACCCCGGCGCCGGCGGCGCCGGCGGCGGCGATGATCCGCCCCCAGTTGGCGTCCTCACCGAAGAGCGCCGTCTTCACCAGGGGCGAGCGGCAGATCGCCGCCGCCACCCGCTCCGCCTGCTGGGTATCGCGGCCGCCGGTCACCTCGACGGTGGCGAGCTTCGTCGCCCCCTCGCCGTCACCGACCATCTGCCGCGCGAGGTCGCCGCACACCCGCTCCAGCCCGGCAGCGAGATGACGCAGGTCCTCATCGCCGCTCACCGCCACCCCCGAGGCGCCGCTGGCCAGGAGGTAGAGGGTGTCGTTGGTGGAGGTGTCGCCGTCCACCGAGATGTGGTTGAAGGTGGTGGTCACCACCGTCTCCAGGAGGCCGTGGCAGGTGGGGGGATCGAGGGCGGCGTCGGTGGTCACCACCGCCAGCATGGTCGCCATGTTCGGGTGGATCATCCCCGACCCCTTGGCGCAACCGCCGATGCGTACCGTGCCGCCGGCGAGCGCCACCTCCACCGCCGCCTCCTTGATCACCGTGTCGGTGGTGCAGATCGCCTCGGCGAAGAGCGCACCGCCGTCAGCGGTCGCCCCGGCCGCTGCCGATGGGAGCGCCCCGGTGATCCGCTCCACCGGCAGGAGATCGCCGATCACCCCGGTGGAGGCGGGGAGGACCTGCTCCGGCGCGCACCCGAACGCCGCGGCGGTCGCCGCCACCACCTGCTCCGCCGCCGCCATCCCGGCGTCACCGGTGCAGGCGTTGGCGCAGCCGGAGTTGATCACCACCGCGCGCACATCGCGCGTGGGCACCCGCCCCCGGCCGAGGACCACGGGTGCCGCCACCACCTCGTTGCGGGTAAAGACGCCGGCCGCCGCCGCCCCGCCCGGGCAGTGAATGACCCCGAGGTCGAGCGCCCCGCCCCCCTTGATCCCACACGCCACCCCGGCGGCGACGAACCCCGCCGCCGCGGTGACCCCGCCGTCGATCTCTTGCACCGTCGTCGCCATCCCGACCTCCTCTACAGCCGCCGCGCTCGGGCCCGATCGCGGAAACGACACAGCTCGGCCCCGAAGGGGCCGAGGATATCCGCAAACATCGCCGCTCGCTGCTCCGGCAGGTAGTCGTGGACCATGCGATTACGGATATCCCGCATCTCCAGCCACACGCCTGCATCGCTCACCAGGTCGAGCTTCTCCATCCTGTGGAGCAGGTCGCGCAGGGTCTCCGAGCTCTCACCGTACTCCATCCGCTCCAGGCTCCGCATGAAGCGGATGGCGACCTCCACCGCACGGCTGAAACGATCGGAGAGGGCGTCGTACGGCTCCAGCTCCTTTGGACTGTAGATACGCGTCGCCTCGAAGGGGGCGACGCTCGTCAGGGAGGCATCGAGGATGGCGAGGGCATCGACCACCTTCGCCAGGGCGCCGCGGGTCAGCTCAATCTGTGCACCACTCATTGCAGACGCCGCCTGTCGATGACGCGCAAGAAGGCGTCCTGCTCTCGTGTCAGATGGTCCGGGTCCATGACCACCACGTCGATGCGCTCGTCGCACCGCTCTGCAAAGCGGCGCCTGACAGCCTTCGACAGCTCGTAAGGCGCTGCGTGGGTGAGAATGAGGATGTCGATATCGCCTCCGCGAGCGGCGTCATCGACCCGCGAGCCAAAAAGAAAAACCTCCCCCTCGACCGCCTCGATGGCCGCCTTCAATGCCGCCTCTTGCTCTCGATCCAACCGCATGGTGGTCCATTCTTACCTCATCGAGTCACGAGCGGTCACGGCACCAACGGCGGCGCCAGCAGACCGGTGGTCTCCTCCCACCCCATCATCAGGTTGAGGTTCTGGACCGCCTGGCCGGCGGCCCCCTTCACCAGGTTGTCGATCGCCGAGAGCATCACCAGGCGCTTCGTGCGTGGGTCCACCACCACCTGCAGGTGGCACTGGTTCGAGCCGCGCACCCGGGCCGTGTCGGGCATCTGGCCGGCGGGGAGGAGGTGGACGAAGGGGGCGTCGACGTAGCGGTTGAAGTAGAGATCCCACGCCGCCTCCTGGGTGACCTTCTTCGCCAGGGTGGCGGAGGCGGTGACCGCGATGCCGCGGTTCATCGGCGCCAGGTGGGGGGTGAAGGAGAGGACGACCGGGCTGCCGGCGATCTCGCCGCAGAGCTGCTCGATCTCCGGGGTGTGTTGGTGGCGGCCCACCTTGTACGCCTTGAGCGACTCGTTGGCGTGGACGAAGTGGGTGGTCTCCGAGGGACGCACGCCGGCACCGGAGACGCCGGAGCAGGCGTTCACCACCACCGTGTCCGGTTGGATCAGCCCCGCCTCGATCGCCGGCAGGAGCGCCAGGAGGGTGGCGGTGGGGTAGCAGCCGGGGTTGGCGAGGAGCCGCACCTCCGCATCCATCTCGTCACGGTTCCACTCGGGCAGGCCGTAGAAGGCCTCGTCAAGGAGCTCCGGGTGGGAGTGGTCGTGGCCGTACCACTCGGGGTAGAGGGCCTTATCCTTGAGGCGGTAGTCGGCGGAGAGATCGATCACCCGCACGCCGACCTCCAGCAACGGCGGGACCGCGTCCATGGACTCGCCGTGGGGGAGGCCGAGGAAGGCGACCTCCACCGCCTCCGGCGGCGATGCGTCGCGCGCCGCGAAGGTGAGCATCGGATAGGCGCGCAGGAGCTCGGGAAAGACCGTCCCGACCCGCCTACCCGCGTAGGTTCCCGAGGTGACATGGACCACCTCGACCTCCGGATGGCCGGAGAGGATGCGCAGGAGCTCGCGGCCGGTGTAGCCG
>CAZRGD010000207.1:0-5207 GCA_964599505.1 uncultured Nitrospirota bacterium
AAGTTGGCCCGGAAGGTGCGCTGAAAGACGGTTCAGAGGGGGGCGAGGGGCTCGTCGAGGGACTACGCGGCACAGCGCCGCGGGTTGGACTTAGAGGCGCAGACCGCCGGCCGCCTCTCGCACGCAAATCTCGCGACCGTCTGCGATGTCGGGCGGGAGGGCGACACCTACTACATCGCCATGGAGTACGTGGAGGGGCGGACGTTGGAGTCGTACCTGGCGACGAATGCCACACCGCGCTTTGATGAGACTCTGGAGATCCTGTCGCAGGTCGCCGCCGGCCTCGACGCCGCCCACGCCCAGGGGGTGATCCACCGCGACGTGAAGCCGGCGAACATCCTCATCCGCGCCGACGGCCAGGTGAAGATCACCGATTTCGGCATCGCCCGCTTTTCCGCCACCGAGCTCACCCAGACGCGCACGGCGCTGGGCACCCCGAGCTACATGTCACCGGAGCAGCTCGGCGGCGAGGAGCTCGATGGCCGTACCGACCTGTACGCCCTCGGGGTGATCGCCTTCCGCATGCTCACCGGCGAGAAGCCGTACAAGGCGGAGGAGGTGGCGACCCTGATTGTGAAGATCATGCAGGGGAAGACGTCGGACCCGATCCACCTCAACCCGCTGCTCCCGCAGGCGTCGCGCAAGGTCCTTCAGCGCGCCATCGCCCGCGACCGCGACCAGCGGTTTGCGACCGGCGCGGAGATGGTCGCCGCCCTGCGCAAGGTCCTCCTCGATCCCGCCGAGCTCCGCCGCCTCATGGAGCTCACCCGCCGCAACCGTCCTCCCACCTGGTGGCAACGGTGGTCGCCGTGGGTCGCCGGGTCGCTGGTGGCGGTGGCGGTAGTCGCCCTGTGGATCTCCTTGGGCAGCCGCGACCGCGAGGTGGTGGTCATGGCCCCTGAAGCGCTCAGCGACCACCCCCTCTCGATAGACGAACGCGAAGCCCTCAAAGAGCTTGGTCGTGGGGAGTCGTTGGTGAGCGACGGCAAGCTGGATGCGGCGATGCACGCATTTGATCGGGCATGGGGGCTGGCGCCCAACGTCGTGCGGCTGCGCAAGGCGGCGTATGTCCAGCTTCTTCTCTCCACTGCCCGCGACCTGACCCGGCGGGAGCCGGCGACGGCGATCCACCATTACAACCGCATCCTCGAGCTCTCTCCCGAATACACCGACGTCTACGATCGCCTCGGCCGGCTCCACGCCCAGGAGGGAAACTGGGAGGCGGCGCGCGACGACTTCATCGAGGTCCTCCGGCGCCAACCCCACCGCATGAAGACGCGCTTTGCCTACGGCAAGGCCCTCTACCACCTCGGCCGGTACGAAGAGGCCTCCGGTGAGCTATGGGAGGTGATCAAGAAGAGGCCTCCCTATCTCGCCGACCTGCGGGTATGGCGCGGCATGTGCTGGGAGCGCCTCGGCGACGCCCACAAGGCAGCGATCAACTACCGCAAGGCGCTCGCCCTCGATCCGCACAACCGCAGCGCCAGCCAGCGCCTGCGGGCATTGAAGGGGTAAGGGCGCGCGGGGAGAATGGAGGGAGACGTGTCGGGTTGCCGGTTCATGGGTAGGAGCGAGCTCCTGCTCGCGATTCGGGGCCGAAGGCCCCGCCCGCCCCTGCGGGCGGGATCGCCGGCGGGAGCCGGCTCCTACCCAAGGTCCGACCCGCTATTCTTGCTACCCTTGGGTTCCGCCCAGCGGACGGTGGGCGCGAGGAGGCGTGACGATGCGGGCGATGGTCTTGCGGCGGGTGGTGCGGATCGCGGAGGAGCCGGAGCCCCTGGAGCCGGCGGACCTCCCCGAGCCGGTCGCCGGTCCCGGCGAGGTGGTGGTGGAGGTGAGCTGCTGCGGGGTCTGCCACACCGAGCTCGACGAGATCGAGGGGCGGACGCCACCGCCCCACCTGCCCATCGTCCCCGGCCACCAGGCGGTGGGCAGGGTGGCGGCGGTGGGCGCGGGGGTGAGTGCGGTGGCGGAGGGCGACCGCGTCGGGGTGGCGTGGATCTACGCCGCGTGTGGTCGCTGCCCCGCCTGTCGTCGCGGCGACGAGAACCTGTGCACCGACTTTCGCGCCACCGGCCGCGACGCGAACGGCGGCTACGCCGAGCAGATGGTCGTGCCGGCGGACTTCGTCCACCCCATTCCCGAGAGCCTCACCGACGACGAGGCCGCGCCGCTCCTGTGCGCCGGCGCCATCGGCTATCGCTCCTTGCGTCTCGCCCACCTGCCGCGCGGCGGCCGCCTCGGCCTCACCGGCTTCGGCGCCTCGGGCCACCTCGTCCTCAAGCTCATCCGCCACCTCGACCCGGAGGCGACGGTCTACTGTTTCGCGCGCAGTGAGCGCGAGCGGGGTTTCGCCCGTGAGCTCGGCGCCGTGTGGGCGGGTGACACCGCGGAGCGGGCGCCGGCGCCGCTGGACGCAATCATCGACACCACCCCGGTGTGGCGGCCGGTGGTGGAGGCCCTCGCCAACCTGGCGCCGGGGGGGCGGCTGGTGATCAACGCGATCCGCAAGGAGGCGGCGGACCAGGCGGCGCTGCTCGATCTCGACTACCCGACCCACCTGTGGATGGAGCGGGAGATCAAGTCGGTGGCCAACGTCGCCCGGCGCGACGTGCGCGAGTTTTTGGAGATCGCCGCCGCCGCCGACCTCCGGCCGGAGGTCGAGCTCTACCCGTTGGAGGATGCGAACCGGGCGCTCGTCGAGCTCAAGGCAGGCAAGATCCGCGGCGCCAAGGTCCTGCAGGTCCGGTGATGCCCCAGAAGTCCATCACCCGACCGCTTTACCCGTCGCCTCACCCCTCCCACGACACCGCCGGCCGATCCGTTGTCGTCAGCAGTTCATGTCACCGCAGGCGTGGGTTTCGCCACAGAGGGCTCAGAGGACGCAGAGGGGTCAGCAGTAATAGTCCTGAGCATTCCATCCTCCATCACACCGCCGGGACACGAAAACACGAAAGGGGGACAACACGAAAAACAACCTACATGCTCTTCATGGTGAAAACGTTGTTTGCCAAGCAGGTCAGGCCCCATCCGGACCCCTCGCGGTTCGCGCCGCACCCACTGTGGACGAAGACCCCCTCTGCGTCCTCTGAGCCCTCTGTGGTGAATTCGTCTGTCCACGACACTCGTGATCACGGCCCTTCCACCCACGATATCGGTAGCCTCCCTCTTTACCCCGTGGTGAGCCCTTCCCGATCTACCGGTCCGTCGACCCTCTCGGTAGACTCGCTCCCGCCCGCTGGTGGCGGGCTTCCTCTCCTCGCACCCTCTCTGGAGTACCCACATGGCCGGCATCTTCAAGGCGTACGACATCCGCGGCACCTATCCCGATCAGGTGAACGAGGCGATCGCCGAGCGTATCGGCATGGCCCTGGCGGATCTGCTCAAGGTGGAGGAGATCGTCGTCGGGCGCGACTGCCGTGTCTCCTCCGACGCCCTCTTTCAGGCGCTTACCCGCGGCATCTGCCGCCGCGGGACGAACGTCATCGACATCGGCCTCGCCTCGACCCCCATGTCGTACTTCGCCGTCGCCACCCTCGGGGCGGGCGGCTCGATCATGATCACCGCCTCCCACAACCCGCCCCAGTACAACGGCTTCAAAATGTGCCGCGCCGGCGCCGTGCCGATCAGCGGCGACACCGGGATCGCGGAGATCGAGCAGCTCGCCACCGGATCCGCGCCGGCGGATGTGGCGACCCCCGGGACGGTGCGCCAGGTGGCCGTCTTCGATGGCTACCTCGACCACCTCATGGGGTTCGCCAAGTCGATCCGGCCGATGCGGGTGGCGGTGGACGCGGCCAACGGCATGGCCGGGATGGTCCTGCCGGCGCTGTTCTCGCGGCTGCCCCAGCTCACCATCGAGCCGCTGTACCTGGATCTCGACGGCACCTTCCCGAACCACCCCGCCGATCCCCTGAAGGTGGAGAACCTGCGTGACCTCCAGCAGCGGGTGCGCGAGTCCGGTGCCGAAGTGGGGTTCGCCTTCGACGGCGACGCCGACAGGGTGATCTGTGTCGACGACACAGGCGCCGTGGTCTCCGCCGACCTCACCACCGCGATGCTGTCGCGCATCTTCCTCGCCGAGCATCCGGGCGCCACCATCCTCTATGACCTGCGCTCCTCCGACGTGGTGAAGGAGGAGATCGATGCGGCGGGCGGCAAGGCGATCCAGTGTCGCGTCGGCCACGCCTTCATCAAGCAGCAGATGCGGGAGGTGGACGCGATCTTTGCCGGCGAGCTCTCCGGCCACTTCTACTACAAGGACAACTTCTTTACCGACTGCGGTATCACCACCATGCTCCGCCTCCTCACCGCCCTCTCCGACGGCGAGGCGCCCCTCTCCGAGCGGGTGGCGGGGCTGCGCCGCTACGCGGCCAGCGGCGAGATCAACTCCCGCGTTGCCGATCCCGACGCGGTCCTCGCCCAGCTAGAGAAGCAGTTCGGCGGCGACGGCGAGGTTTACCACCTCGATGGCCTCTCGGTGCGTCTCGACTGGGGGTGGTTCAACGTCCGCAAGTCGAACACCGAGCCGCTGTTGCGCCTCAACCTGGAGGCGCGCACCGAGGCGGAGATGGCCTCCCACCGGGACGAGGTCCTGGCGGTGATCCGGGGGTAGGAGCCGGCTCCTGCCGGCGATCCCGCCCGAAGGGCGGGCGGGGCCTTCGGCCCCGATCGCGAGCGGGAGCTCGCTCCTACCGTGTTCCCGTGTTCCCGAGATCGCGGTGGGGGGAGGCAGGCTCCTCACGCCGCGATCTTCCGCGTTACTCGACGCGACGGCGCAGCGCCGCCATCCCTACGAGGCAGGCGGCGACGAGGGCGAGGGCGGTGGGTTCGGGGACCGGGGTCACGTCGAGGGTGTTGAGGTTGTCACCCTGATCGAACGGGCCGGGTGCCGGTGGGTTTGGCTCGATCAGGCCGAGGCCGGGGAGGGCGGGGAAGGGGGATGGCGCCCCGTCACCGTCGATCGACAGGGTGTTGCCGCTGACCGGACCGGGGGGCACAAACGGAGGGAACGACGGGCTGCGGTAGACGTCGGCGGACGCCTCAGTGGCACCGAATGCCCCCTCGGAGGCCACATCGGGTGGAGCGCCCGGGATCCCAGCGGCAAACTCGTCCACCGAGAAGTAGATCGACCCTATTCCGTCGATGAGGGTGTTGCGGATCGGGTCGTGGCCGTAGGAGAGGGCGTCGAGCTCACGGATGCCCAC
>CAZRGD010000208.1:0-5205 GCA_964599505.1 uncultured Nitrospirota bacterium
CTCGAACTTGTCCACCGCCTTCATCAGGCCGATGTTCCCCTCCTGGATCAGGTCGAGGAACTGGAGGCCGCGGTTGGTGTACTTCTTGGCGATCGAGACTACCAGGCGGAGGTTCGCCTGGACCATCTTCGATTTGGCCCGCTGGGCGGCGCGCTGGTGGCGCCGCACCTCCTTGTTGAGCTGCCCGAAGTAGGCGATCTCCTCACCGTAAAACTGCTCCACGCGATGGATGCGCTGGCGGATCTCCCGATCCCGGTAGACGAACTCCGCCAGGGCCTCGGAGGAGAGGCGGGTGCACGCCTTGCGGACCACCGCCGCCGCCTCCGGGTCACGCGCCGAGGCGCGCTCCGCCTCCAAAAATTTGGTGAGCTCGACCCCCGTCTGCCGTTTGAAGCGGCGCCGGAGCTGACGCTGCTCGGAGAGGGTCTCGAGGATCGACTCCAGCCGTGCCAGGAAGAAGGCGACCTGCTTCGGCGCCAGGGGCGAATCCTCCAGGGAACGGAGGAACTTCATGTAGGCGGCCTTGTCGCCCGCACCGTTGCGGGTCGCCTCACCCACACCGCGTCGGCGGATCCGCTTGTGGCTGCGTTCCAGGGAGATACCGTGCAGCTCCGCGTACGCCTCCATGGTCGACTTCGCCTTATTGATGTTGACCTCTAGCCGCTCCTCCGGCTTCAGGGTGTCGTCCGGGCCGAGCTCGTAGAAGTAGAAGAACTCCTTCATCGGCAATCGCCCGGCCTGATAGCGGCGCCAGCACAGGGCCATGTGGCGATGGCCCAGCGGCGAGGAGAGGAAGCTCCGCATCATGCGGTTGTTCCCCGCCTCGATCTCCATGGCGATCTCGATCTCCTCGTCACGGGTGAGCAGCGCCACCTTGCCGATCTCGCGCAGGTAGAGACGCACCGGGTCGTCGGTGATCCCGAGGGCGGAGGCGTCGGTGCCGAAGGGGGACTCCTCCTTCGCCGCCTTCGCCGCCTGGCGTGCCGCCTCGGCGACGGTGGCGGATTTACCGCCTGCCTCCGCGTCCACTTGCGGTACCTCGGTGACCTCGATCATCGCGCTCGACAGGAGGGAGAAGACCTCCTCCAGGCGACCGGGGACGATGAGCTCTTCCGGGAGGAGCTCATTGAGCTCGTCGTAGGTCAGATAGCCACGTTCACGGCCCAGCTCAACGAGGCGCTGGACCTCCGGGATTTCTTGCAGTTCCAAAGACATAGGCGGTGTTTACCTCAAAAAGTGTCCGGCCCGGTTAGCGGGCGAAAGGGTTGAAAGTAGTCGACAACCGCTGACCTGTCTACAATACCTGTCATTTTTTTTCTCCGCCTCCCCACCCGAGGGTGGGTAACGCCGCGATCTGCTCGCGCAACACCTTCAACCGCTCCAGCTCAGCGCGAAGCCCCGCCCGATCCGCCGCCGCCTCCGCCTCCTTGAGCCGGTGTCGCGCCTCCGTCTCCTCCCACCGGAGGTGGTGGCGGCGCAGGGCGCGCACCCAGTCGTTGAAGGTCGCATTCGGGTCAGGTAGGTGGCCGTACTCCTCTAGCACACGGCGTGCCAACTCGCCGTTGATCGGACTTGCGGCGTGCAGGAGGCTGGCGAGGTGGTCGGCGGAGAAGCTCTCCGACGCCAGCACCTCCGCCAGCAGGTCGCGCAGCGGACCCATCTCCAGATCGCCGTCCACCCTATGAGCTTTCAGGAAGGCAAACGATTCGGGGTGCTCGGTGAGAAACCACACCACCCCGTAGGCCGCCTCGGTCAGCGCTCCACTGCGGGTCGACGGTGGGGCGATCGGCTGCCGGTGCGGCGCCTCGCCGCCGGCCAGGGCCGCCTCCACCTGCCCCACCGGGAGTTGGAATGCGTCGGCCACGTGGGTGAGGAAGAGGTGGCGCTCCGCCACATCGCCGAGGCTGCGGGCGACCGGGAGGAGGTCGTGTAAGGCGTTGAGACGGCTGGACAGATCGGTACCTCCGGCGCGTTTGACCAGCTCCGCCACGGCGAACTCGAAGAGCGGCGTGGACGCCTCCAGGCAGGCGGCCATCGCCTCGGCGCCTTGGCCGCGACACAGCGAGTCGGGGTCCTCCCCCGGCGGCAGGACGGTGACCACCACCCGCACCCCCTCGTTCACCGTCACCTCCAGACAACGCACCGCGGCGCGGACGCCGGCGGCGTCGCCGTCGAAGAGCAGATGGATACGGCGCGAGTACCGTTTCAGCCGCCGCACATGGGCCCGGGTCAGGGCGGTGCCGAGGACCGCCACCGTGTGGCCGAAGCCGGCCCCATGCAGCGCCACCGCGTCCATGTACCCCTCCACCACCACCGTCTCGTCGCGGCGACGAATCTCATTTTGAGACAGATGCAGGGCGAAGAGTGTCTCACCCTTGCGAAACAGCGGCGTCTCCGGGGAATTGAGGTACTTCGCCTTCGCCTCCCCCAGGGCGCGACCGCCGAAGGCGACCACCCTTCCTTCGGGATCGGTGATGGGAAAGGTGAGGCGGTCGCGAAAGCGGTCGTAGGCGCGTCCATCCTCGCCCACCGCCACCACCCCGGCGGCCGCCGCCAGGGGCGGTTTCACCCCCTTGGAGGCGAGCGCCCGGACCAGGGCGGTGCCCTCCGGCGGGGCGTAGCCGATCCCGAACTGCTCGATCACCGCATCGTCGAGACCGCGACCGCGGGCATAGGTGAGGCCGCGGCCGTCACCGGCGGTGAGCCAGTGGCGAAAGCAGCGCTGGCTCAGATCACCTACCTCGCGCAGGCGGTCGCGCTCGTCCGCGGCGCGCCGGTCGTGAGGGGTGGGCGGGCGCTCGGGGGGCAGACCGGCGCGCTTGGCGAGCTGCTCCAGGGCCCCGCCGAAGTCGAGGTTGTCGTAGCGCATCGCGAAGGTGAAGACGTCGCCGCCGACCCCGCAGCCGAAGCAGTGGAAGATCTGCTTGCTCGGGCTCACGGTGAACGACGGCGTCTTCTCTTGATGGAAGGGGCAGAGCGCCGCGTAGTCGCGCCCCTGCCGTTTCAGCGCCACCACCTCGCCCACCACCTCGACGATGTCGGTGGCCTCGCGCACCCGGTCGATGTAGGCGCGATCGCTCACCGCTTGTCCCCGAAAACGACGCAGGTCACCCCGTCGCCGCCCTCCTCGGGGCGCGGGTGGTGGAAAGAGGCGACCGCCGGGTGGTCGGCCAGGACGTCGGCCACCATCCGTTTGAGGATCCCCTCACCGTGGCCGTGGACGATCTCCACCGTGGAGAGGTCCGCCAGGACGCAGCCGTCGAGGTAGCGCACCAGCCGCCGCCTGGCCTCCTCCTCCCGCAGGCCGATCAGCTCCAGACGGGTGGAGAGGTCGGCGGGCGGCGGCGGCAGGACAACCCGCGGCGCCTCCCGTACCCGACCGCGCGAGGGCAAGAGATCGGTGGCGGCGACGGTGAGCCGGCGGCCTGCCACCGCCACCTGCCAGCGCCCACGGCGCGCCCCGATCACCTCCCCCTCCACCCCGAGAGAGCGCAACCGCACCGGCAGCCCCGGCCTGAGCGTGACCGGATCGATTGGCGCCTCCTCCGGCGGGGCCTCCACCGCCGGTGCCAGGGCGGCGAGGCACTCCTCCGCCCGCCTCCGCACCGCCGCCACCGCCCCTGGCCCCAACACCCCCGGGGTTGGCGCCCCGGGGGTCCGCGCGATTGTGCGTTGCTGTCTCTTCAGGGCGCGGCGGGTCTCGTTCATCAGGCGGGCCAGCTCGCGCCGCTTCTCCGCCACCTCCTCGCCCCACGCCCGTTGCAGCTCCCGCCGTCGCGCCGCCAGCGCCGTCTCGGCCGCGGCCAGGCGATCGCCCGCCGCGGTCACCTTCGCCTCCGCCGCGTCGAGGCGTGCCTCGCGTGAGGCGAGCTCCTCCCACAGCCGCTCCACCGCCACCCCGCCGCCGCCCATCAAGGCCTCGGTGCGTGCCACCAGGGGTTCCGGGAGGCCGAAGGCGCGGGCGGTGGTCAGCGTCTCGCTGCCACCCGGCGCCCCGACCACGAAGCGGTAGGTCGGCGCGTGGCGGTCGGCGTCGAAGAGGACGTGGCCGTTGACCATGTGCGGGGTGGACTCCGCCAGCACCTTCAACGGCGTCAGGTGGGTGGTGGCGATGACCACCCCGCCGCCGTCGACCACCCACTCGATCGCCGCCACCGCCAGGGCGGCGCCCGCCTGCGGCTCGGTGTGCGAGCCCACCTCATCCAGCAGCACCAGCCAGCCGGGGCGCGGCGCCGCGGTCAGCTCCGCCAGCCGCGCCACCTGGGCGGAAAACGACGAGTGGCCGGTGGCGATCTCCTGGTGGTCGCCGAGGTGGCAGAAGACCCCCGCCACCGGACCGATGCGGCTCCCCTCACCCACCGGTGGCAACAGCCCGGAGCGGATCATCACCACCGCCAGCCCGGCCGCCTGCAACAGCGCCGTCTTGCCGCCGTGGTTGGCGCCGGAGACCACCACCGCGGCGGTCTCGCCGCCAAGCGCCAGGTCATTGGCCACCACCCGCTCGACGCCGAGCTCCAGGACCAGGAGGGGGTGACGAAGGCCGCGCAGGTCGACGCGGGCCTCGCTCTCCGCCTCCGGCAAGCGGCCGCCCACCGCGGCGGCCAGGGCGGCGGCGCCGCGGCGGCGATCGAGGAGGGTCGCCACCGCGCGCGCCGCGCTCACCTCGGCGAGCAGGTCGCGCAGCCGCTGGTTGAGCTCCGCCAGGAGCCGCTGCTCCTCGGCGGCGATCGCCAGGGCCGCCTCCGCCACCTGGTTGTTGCGGTCCACCAGGGAGTGGGGCTCGACAAAGAAGGTCTGGCCGCTCTTCGAGCGGTCGTGGAGGATGCCGCCGAGCCTTCCTGCCTGACTCGCCCGCAGGGGCACGACGTAGCGATCCGCGCGCACCGTCACCCACGCCTCCGCCACCGCCTCCTCGTTCGCCGGGTCGTGGAGGAGCGCCTCGGCGTGGCTGCGCGCCGCCCCCTTGCGCTCCTTGTGGTGGCGATGCAGGCGTTCGAGCTCGGGGGTGGCGTCCTCGCGCACGCGCCCGTCGGCATCGACCGCGCGGCGGATCTCCCTCCCGAGTCGATCCAGCTCCCCCCACGCCACCGTTGCGGCGCCCGCCGGCAGCCACACCCCCGCCTCGGGCAGCGACCGGCCGAGACCGCCGAGGCCTACCAGATAGCCGCCGAGCCGCGCCAGAGCTTCGCCGACCAGGTCATGGCC
>CAZRGD010000209.1:0-5199 GCA_964599505.1 uncultured Nitrospirota bacterium
CCTTCAAGGGGGTGGGGGAGGGGACCGGGATCCCCGGTCTCCTGGAGCCGGACGACCGGCGGGTGGCGGCGAGCGGCGCGGAGACCTGGCCGGACCTCCAGGCCGGCTGGGGTGCGGTGGTGGAGCGGCTCGGTGCGGCCTTCGCCGCCGGAGAGGCGACGGTGGCGCCCCTCCTCGACCCCGCCGGTCGCCCCCGCCCATGCGACCGCTGCCACCTCGCCCCCCTCTGCCGGATCCACGACCGCGACGCGGTGTGACTACGGTAAATACGCCTATCCGCTTAGCTCAGGACCCGTACCCGATGGGAAAGGGAATAGGCAGTTTCGATGGAGCCCTGACGAGACGATCCACCGTTTTGCGAGTGGGCACGACGTCTCCCCTCGCATTGCGCGATCCCCTCTCGGGAGGCTGGCGTCAGCCGGCATCCCGGTGGGTGTACTTGATTACCTCGGCGTCGGAGAGGACGACCAGCCCCTCCTCCACCATTTCGTCGAGGACCGGCAGGACGGTGCGGATCTTCTCCTCCGTGTCGACCACGGTGACCTGTACCGGCAGATCCTTGCCGCGCGCCAGCAGCCCGATCTTGTGGAAGCGGCGGTGCGGCCCGTAGCCGGCCACCGCCTTGTAGACCGTGGCCCCGGCGATATCCATCGCCACCAGCCGCTTGCAGATCGCCTCGTAGAGGGGCTCCCCCTCCCACTCGTCCTCCGCGCTCACGATCACCCGGAGGATCTTTGCCTTGCCGGTGAGCTTCATGTGCTCGACACCTCCCTCGCGCGTCGCCGCCGCCTTGGCGGTGGCGCAGCAGTGGACCACGTTCGTCTCGTTGACTTCGACCAGGCCGTCGCCGGCGATCTGGATGACATCGGGGATCACTCGGTCGATCTGCTCCGCCCGGTCGATCGCCTCGATCTTCACCGGCATGTGGAGCGCCAGGACCAGGCTCTTCATCGAGTGGACCTCGCCGCTGCCGCCGTAGCCGCCCACCCCGCGGAACACGGTCACCCCCGCGACCCCCTTCTTGTGGAGGAGGTCCACGAGCGCCTCGTGGGCGGGGAGGTGGCCGTGCTTCTGCCCCTCGTCCACGTAGACCGTAAGCTTTTTCGCCGCACCGCGACTGAGCATGGTGATACCTCGCATCCCTTATACCGCTCCCCCCGGCGGTCGTCGACGATCTTTCGTGGATTCCGTGGCGAAAAAATCGGCGCCGACGATCCAGGGCCAGTCTCTATCGTCCTCCGACGATGTCACCGAGGACGCCGAGGACCGACCCCTCGCCCTTGCGCTGGCCACCGGCGCGCGGCGCTGAGGCGATAATGCGATCCGCCAATCGGCTGAAGGGGAGCGACTGGAGCCAGACGCGACCGGGGCCGGTGAGGGTGGCGAGGAAGAGCCCCTCGCCGCCGAACAGCGCGGTCTTGATCCCACCGGCGAGCTGGATGTCGTACTCCACCGACGGTTGCATCGCCACCATACAGCCGGTGTCGACGCGGAGCCGCTCGCCGGCGGTGAGCTCGCGCTCCATCAGGGTGCCGCCGGCGTGGACGAAGCAGAGGCCGTCGCCGGTGAGCCGTTCGAGGATGAACCCCTCTCCGCCGAAGAAGCCGACCCCGAGGCGGCGCTGGAAGGCGATACCGATGGAGACGCCGCGGGCGGTGGCGAGGAAGGCATCCTTCTGGCAGAGGATCTCGCCGCCGAGGTCGGCGAGATCCAGCGGCAGGATGCGCCCCGGGTAGGGGGCGGCGAAGGCGACCCTCGCCTTGCCGCCGCCCTGGTTGGTGAATGCGGTCATGAACAGCGACTCGCCGGTGAGGAGTCGCTTGCCGGCGCCGAAGAGCTTGTCCATCACCCCGGTCGACCGCTTCGAGCCGTCGCCGAAGATCGTCTCCATGGTGATCCCGGCATCCATGTACATCATCGCCCCGGCCTCGGCGACGGCGGTCTCTCCCGGGTCGAGCTCCACCTCCACGAACTGCATCTCCGCACCCAGAACCTGGTAGTCGATCTCGTCCGACCGACGGGGGCTCGAGGTGGCTACGGGCTGGCGCAGGTCGTACCCCTTGCGGCGCAGAAACTCCACAAAGGTGTCGAGCTGCACCTCCGGGACGTTGTAGGTCGCGGCGAGAATCGCCGGGTCGACGCCGCGGTTGTAGTCCTCGGCAAAGCGGCGGTAGCGGGCGTCGAGACGGTCGGGTGACATGGGGGGCTCCTTATCTTTGAGGTATCTCGGATCGGCGGGAAGGGTGCCAAGCGTGAGGGGCTCTCAGCTCTCAGCTTTCAGCGATCAGCCTGTGGGGTGCAAGGAGGACGCCGGTCTGTGGCTGACCCGGCTCCACCATGGCCGAGGGGACGGGTAGGAGCGGGCCATGCCCGCGACCCAGGCACGGAGGGCCTGCCGCGCCTGCGGCGCGGATCGGGGGCATGGCCCCCTCCTACCGAGGGTCCAGGGTGTGTGGCATCGGCGCGCGTAGCGCGCCCGTTGCAGGTCGATCTGGAATCGCGCTGCCACACCGTCTTCATGCTTCACGGTCTCGCCGCCCCGTCCCCCCTTCATTTTTTCCGCGCAGCGGAAAAAATCAGTAGTTGATCTGGTACACCACCTGCACCCGCTGGTTATCACCGAGGTTGTTGCCCACCACCGGCGCCTTGCCGTCGAGGCCGCCGCTGTTGTCGCCGAACTGAACGGTCTCGTAGTCGAGGAGCACCATGTTGCCGTGGTGCAGGTCGTAGGAGAGGCCGGCGAGGTAGAGATCGTAGTCGGCGTTGTCCGCCACCACTGCGTCCTTGTCGGCGTCGAAGTGGTCGTAGCGGCCGTAGGCGGCGAGCTTGCGATGGGTCCCCGGGGCGACGATCCGTCCGAAGATGGACCACCCCTCGGTGTCGAGGGCGTCACCCGTCCCGTCGACCAGGCTCCCCTTGGCGTTGCCGGTGGTCTGGAAGTACTGGGCGGTGAGGATTCCCATGGGGTGCTCGTAGGAGATCATCCCCAGGTTCACGGTGTAGTCGGGGCCGGGGTCGGTGTTCCCCTTGCCGGTCATCCCGAGGTAGCTGAGTTGCAGACCGGGGAGGGCGTCGGGAAGCGGCCGGAGGGTGAGCCTG
The DNA here is from genome assembly GCA_964599505.1 of uncultured Nitrospirota bacterium. Lineage (GTDB taxonomy): Bacteria > CG2-30-53-67 > CG2-30-53-67 > CG2-30-70-394 > CG2-30-70-394 > CG2-30-70-394. The sequence continues at coordinate 3,100 of CAZRGD010000209.1, forward strand.
CCCTCGATAACCTTGTTGTCGTTGTGCTCACTCGCGTGGTAGCCGCCACCGTTGTAGACCCCCAAGTGCCAGCTCCCAAAGCGGCCGTCGTAGTGGTGGTTGCCGGTGCGTCCCGCAGCGTCGTCGAGCTCGCCGCCGAGGCTGCCGCGCAGGGAGAGGCCGAGATCGGCGGAGTTGAAGATGCCGGCGCGCTCGATCGCCATGGTCCCCTGGGCGCGGTACGGGTTGACGTGCTCCTCGAAGTCGAGCCACGGGATGTGGCCCTGGCCGATCTCCGCCTTCATCCCGGTGAGAAATGCCACGTCCTGCGGCCTGAGCTCGGCGTAGAGGTACTTGAGGCGGAACTTCCAGTCCTCGTCCGAGTCCTGGTGGATATCGGCGGTGGTGCGGGCGGACATCCACGGGAGGATCCGCTTCTTCACCGTGAGGTAGCCGCGGGTGAGGGTGAAGCGGTTGAGGGTCTCGCTGTTGTCGCCTGAGGTCCCCTTCTCACCGACGGAGTAGTCGACGAAGCCGAGGACCCCCACGGAGAGGCCGCGGAGCCCCTTGGGCAGCGGCGCCGGTTTCACCCGCGCCGCCTCCTCGGCAGTGATGACTCCCTTTTGGCGCAGGACGTCGGTGAGGTCGGCGGCGGTAGCCGGTACGGCGGTGGCGAGGGCGGTGGCGAGGAGGGCTACGGTGAGGCGGGTTCGCATCGGTCTTCTCCTTGGGTCAGTGGGTTGTGGCGGCAAGGGTGGGGGGAAAATGTCACACGGGTGTGGCGGCCCGGTGACGAGTTGACAGCGGGCGGCGGCGACGGTGTGGTAAAGTCGCCGCCGGTTGGGGTCAACCTCTTTATTGATGTGGAGGCGGCTGTGGGTGCAGCACGATGGGCGGTGTCGGTGCTGTTGGTGGGGACGCTGGTTGCGGCGTCGCCCAGCGGGGCTCCTCCCGGCGGTGAGGCGGAACGCGGCCTCTGCTTCGCCATCTCGGCGATGGTCTCGCCGGCGCGCACCTTCTCCGACTACCGCGCTTTCGTGCGCCTGTTCGCCAAGCGGCTCCACAAACCGGTGGAGCTGAAGCAGCGCAAGACCTACGAGGAGGTGAATGAGCTTCTGCGCACCGGCAACGCCGACTGTGGCCTGGTGTGCACCGGCGCCTTCATCCACGCCGATCGTCACTTCAAGGAGACGGTGGTGGCGGTGCCGGTGATGCACGGCAAGGAGACCTACCGCTCCTACGTGATCGTCCGCAAGGATCGCCCCTACACGCGGTTCGAGGATCTCAAGGGCAAGGTTTTCGCCTTCACCGACGAGCTCTCCAACAGCGGTGCCCTCTATCCCACCTACCTCCTGGCGAAGCGGGGGGTGAGCCCGGACGACTATTTCTCCTACACCTTCTTTACCCACTCCCACGACAAGTCGGTGGAGGCGGTGGCGCGCGGTCTGGCGGATGGGGCGGCGGTCGACAGCCTGGTCTATGACGCCCTGGTGGCGGCGGGCGGGACGTCGGCCTTGGCGACCCGGATCATTCATCGCTCCCCCCCCTTCGGGATTCCGCCGGTGGTGGTCTCGCCAAAGCTCCCGGAAAAACACCGTGAGGAGATCGCCCATGCGCTCCTCACCTTCGCCGATGATGCGGAGGGCAAGGCGGTCCTGGCGCGCCTGGGCATCGAGCGCTTCGCCCGGCCGCCCGCAGGGCTCTACGACTCGGTGCGCGAGATGGAGGCCTTCGTGGACCAGTTCCGGCGGCGGCACCAAGCCGACGCCGAGTGAGGCCGCGGGTGGAGGCCGCGGCCATCGCCGTCCCGTGGTACCGCGGGATCGCCTTCAAGGTCTCGGCGGTGATCGTGGTCTTGGTGGTGGCCACGGTGGCTCTGCTGGGATTCATCTTCCTCTCCTCCCTGCATCGGTACACCGAGGGGGTCCTGAAGAGCCGCGGCCGCTACATCGCCGCCACCCTGGCACAGCAGGCGGTGGAGCCGATCCTCTACGAGGATCGGGTGGCGCTCCTCAAGCTCCTCGAGTCCTTTCAGCCGGAGGCGGGGGAGTCCACGGACGAGGCGGCGATCGTCGACTACGCGGAGATCCGTGATCGCGACGGCCACCAGCTCGCCGAGGC
>CAZRGD010000210.1:0-5185 GCA_964599505.1 uncultured Nitrospirota bacterium
GTTCGTCATCACCGGCAACGACGACACCCTCTCGGCCGAAGACCTGGCGTTGGGCGACCGCCTTCGCCGCCATTGCGGGCGCGACTCCGAGCATCGTGCGGCTTCACCCGTCGCGGGTCGATCCTCTGCCCCTTATCCTGATCGCTGAGGCCATGGCTCCCCATTTGTCTGGTGGCAACCGTATTCCCACGTACCTCGGGGATCAACCGATTGGGCAGCAGGAAACTCCAGGGTCAGGTATTGAGTCATCGGTCTCTCGATCATCCGCGCGCTTCGCGCCTTTTCGCCTCCCTCAGTTGCTTCAGACGGACGGGCGTTTCACCATTGCGCTTGGCCGCCACCGCGGTCGTGGCAGTGAAATTCTCCTTAGCGGTAACCTTGAGGGTCGACAACCTCACTCGGGTCGTCGCGTTTGCGGCCTGGGCTGGGGAGATATCTGGATCCCCTTGCCCCCCACGCACCCCAGTGTCCCCCGTGGTGAACGTGAGGGCCGACGGTGGTGGTCCCACCCCCTGTTCTTGGTGGTCTGTACCCGACGGAGTCACACTTCGCCCCGATGCCGTTTGCTCACCCACACCTTCTCTACGGCCTGACCCTCCTGCCGCTCCTCGCCCTCCTCTTTTTTGCCAGCCACCAGGCACGGCGGCGGCGCCTTGGCCGTCTGATTACCCCGGAGCGCGGTGCCACCTTCGGGGTCCGGCCGCTGCCACTCAGGCGGCGGCTGCGCGGTCTGATCCTCTTTGTCTGCCTCGGCCTGCTGATCGGCGCCCTCGCCCGTCCCCAGTGGGGCGAGAAGGTGGAGGAGGTGACCAGCCATGGCCTCGACTTGATGGTCTGCCTCGACTGCTCCACCTCGATGCTCGCCGAAGACCTGAAGCCGTCGCGTCTGGCACGCGCCAAGCACGCGGTGGCGCGGCTCCTGGCAAAGCTCTCCGGGGATCGGATCGGCATCGTCGCCTTCGCCGGCACCGCCTTTCCCCAGTGCCCCCTCACCGTCGATTACGGCGCCGCGCGCATGTTCCTCGACCTCCTCGACCCGTCGATGTTCGAGAGTCAGGGGACCGACCTCGCCGCCGCGGTGACCACCGCGGTGCGGGCCCTGGAGAAGGAGGGGGAGGGGACCCACGTGATCCTCCTGCTCTCCGACGGTGAGGGCCACGGCGGCAACGTGGAGCGGGCGATCAAGGCGGCGAAGGGGGCTGGAATCCGGGTCTACACGGTGGGGATGGGGACCCCGGGCGGGGCGCCGATTCCCCTGCGCGGTGGCGACGGGGAGCTCGCCGGCTACAAGAAGGATCGCCGTGGCGAGGTGGTGATCACCCACCTGGTCCCCGACGACCTCGCCCGCCTCGCCCTGAAGACCGGCGGCGCCTACTTCCAGGCCACCCCCGGCGACACGGAGATGGGGGAGGTGGTGGCGCAGATGGCGGGCCTGGCGCGGGCCGAGCACTCTGCCCACCTCACGGTGCAGCGACAGGAGCGATACCTTATTTTTCTCCTTCCCGCCCTGCTGTTGCTCCTCCTGGACGCCGCCTGGCCCGAGGGGAAGCGGGAGGCGCGGGCATGAGGGGCGGTCGCGCAGGCCGCGCGGTGGTGGCGCTGGTCGCAGCCGCCGCCCTCGCCTTCACCACCACCCGCGGTCTGGTGGCCGAGGGGAGTCGGGCGCTGAAGGCGGGCAAGGCGAAGGAGGCGGTGGCGGCGTACAAGCGGGCCCTGGCGCGATCGCCGGGAACGCCGGAGATCCTCTTCGACCTCGGCGTGGCCGAGGCGCAGGGGGGCGATCCGGCGGGGGGGCGCGATCACCTCCAGGCGGCGCTGACCGCCGGCGGTGAGTCGTTGCGTGGTGCCATCGACTACAACGTGGGCAACACCTATCTGACGGAGAAACGGTGGAGCGAGGCGGCCAACGCCTTCGAGGCCGCCCTGCGTGCGGACCCGACGAGCCGGGATGCGAAGGCGAACCTGGAGCTCGCCCGGCGCAAGCTGAAGGAGGAGCAGGAGAAGAAAAAGAAGAAGGGCGACAAGAAGAAGGATGACCAGGGAAAGAAGGGCAAAAAAGGGAAGGAGGGGGACAAGGGCGACAAGAAGAAGCCCGAGGCGGGAAAACAGAAGGAGGAGCAGAAGGAAAAGGGCAAGGGCAAGGGCAAGGGCAAGGAGGATGCGAAGGGGAAGCAGCCGCCCGCGGGGCAGAAACAGGGGAAAAAGAAGACGGATCGGCAGGGACAGGGAAAACCGGGAAAGAAGGGGACCTCACCCAAGGCCACCCCCGCCGCGCCACCGCCCCCACCGCACGGCGGCGCGGGGAAGGAGAAGGGCGGGATGGACCCGGCCCAGGCGGCCCACCTCCTCAAGGCGTTGCAGCGCCAGGAGGGCGAGATCCAGCGCCAGGTCCGCGCCCGCCTCGTCCCGGTGTCGCCGCACCCGCGGGCGCAGGATTGGTGAAAGAGGGGAGCTACAGCGGTTCTATGGGTATGCGGGAGGCCACCGCGTGAAACTCGGGATCGCTGGTGAGGAGGGTCGCCTGTCGGTCGATCGCCAGGGCGGCCGCGAAGCAATCCGCATACGACATGGCGTGGCTCCCCTTCAGGGCGACGGCCTCCCAGAAGAGGGGCTCGGTCCACCCGACGACCTCGATGGGCAGGAGATCCATCTCGGCCCGCTTTCGTTCTGCCACCTCGCCGCCAAGCCTGCGGGTTACGGTGTAGATCACCTCGCCGAGATTGATGATATGAAGGTAGAGATGGCACTCACCCGCGGCTGCCGAGCGCAGCACTGCCTCCACACGCGCCGCACCGGGCTCATCTTGAAAAAAGCGGAGGAGGACGCAGGCGTCAAGAACGTAATCGATGGCCTCACCCACGGCGTTCGATCTCCCGGCGATGCTCCTCGATGAGCCCGTCGGCCAGGGAGGCGTCGGGGGCGAGGGAGCCACGCAGAGAGCCAATGGGGTCCGCAGGGAGGGGGTGGATCTCCACGTGGTCATCCACGACCTTCACATCCACCATCATTCCCGGGACAATCCCCAGCCGGTCGCGGACCACCTTGGGGAGAACGACCTGCCCCTTGCCCGATGTCTTGACTGTGGCCATGTTAAACTCCATGCCTGGGGTTAAACGCATATGCTTGTGTTCAACGCATTGTACCGCCGTGCAGACGAACGGCAATCTCCCGCAGCAGATCCGCGGTGATCGCGGGAGCGTGGACGGGTGCGATGCGCCTAGGAGCCTGTCGGACTTTGGCCCGATCTACTGCGGAGAAGCGGATCTCGGCCCGGATCGGGCGCCGTTTTTCGTTGCATAGGCCCACTATGCGCCTCAAACGTCCCCCAATCCGGACTCGAGCCCGCTTCCCCTCGCGACGATCGCCAAAGTCCGACAGACTCCTAGGTGATCGAGGTCACCGGAGAGGCGGGCGGCTGGCTGCTGTGCTGGCGCTGGTGACCCTCTCCCTCATGGCGTGCGGGGGCGCAGCCCGCGCCGCCACCCTCACCGCCAAGGTGGATCGCGATCACCTTGCCCTCGGGGAGACGTTGCAGCTCCGGGTCACCTACCGCGCCGAGGGGATGGGGTTTACCCCGTCGATGGACTTCGACCTCGGTGACGACTTCGAGGTCTTGGGCAGCTCCAGCGGCCGCAACATCGAGATGGTGAACGGCCACGTCTCCATCGCCTCCACCCTCCTCTACGTCCTCCGGCCGGTGCGCGTCGGGAAGCTCACCATCCCCGCCATGAAGGTGCGCTCCCACGGTAAGGAGGTGGCCACGTGGCCGATTCCGATCACCGTGGCGAAGGTGGCCTCAGGGGGTAGCAGGCCACCGGCCGGTGGATCGCCGCCGGCCGGAAGCCCACCGACGCCGGCCGCCACGGCGGGACAATCGGCGCCACCCCTCTTTCTGGAGCTCATCCTCTCCACGGACCAGGTGGTGGTGGGGGAGCCGGTGGTCGCCACCCTCTACCTCTACACCCGCGTCTCGCTCATCGACCTCGACTTCGCCACCCCCCCCGACTTCCCCAACTGCTGGGTGGAGGAGCTCGCCTCGCCGAAGTCGCTGAGCCTGACGCAGGTGGAGGCGCGCGGTCGGATTTACCACCGGGCGTTGCTCGTGTCGCGCCTGATCACTCCGAGCCAGGCGGGCGACCTGACCCTGCCGGCGGCGGCGGTGGCGGTGCACTACCGTGCCACGCCGCGCGGCGGCGACCCTTTTGCCATGCTCATGAGTCGCAGCGCCACGAAGACCGTGGCGAGCCTGCCGGTCACCCTGCACGTGGCGGCGCTGCCCGCGGCCGGCCGGCCGGCCACCTTCACCGGTGCAGTGGGCTCCTTCACCGCCCAGGCGCGTCTCGATCCCGCCGCGACACGCGTGGGTGAGCCGGTGCGCTGGGTGGTGACGGTAAAGGGGGGCGGCAACTTCCGGGCGATGAAGGTCCCCCTGCCCCCGCTGCCCGCAGGGCTGGAGACCTTCGACACCGACCGCGACTGCAAGCTCAAGCCGACCGCCGACGGGGACCACGGCGAGTGCACCCTCACCACCCTGGTGGTGGCACGCAAGGCGGGCGACTACACCCTCCCCTCTCTCACCCCGGCGTGGTTCGAGCCGAGGGCCGGGCGCTACGCCACCACGAAGCTCCCCTCCTTCCCCCTCCACGTGGCCCCCGCTCTCCAGGGGGGCGGGGGCGCGGGCGTCGCCGTGGGACGTCGCTCGGTCACCCTCCTGCGCAAGGAGATCCACTACCTCGCCGAGGACGCGGCGCTCCTCGCCCCGGCGGCGCGGCCGTGGGTCGAGCAGCCCGCCTTCTGGGCGGCGATCGCCACGCCCCCCCTGCTCTTTGTCGCCTGGGGGATCGTCGCCGTCGTCCGTCGCCGTGTGGGCCGCCTGCGCCCCGAGGCGGCGCGCCGCGCCGCGGTGCGCGACGCCCTCAACGACCTGCGCAGCGCCACCGACGTGGCGACGGTGCGCACCCTGGTGGAGTCGGCGTTGAGCGCCATCGTCGGCCGGCCGGTGGGCCGGCTCAGGCGCGACGAGCTCGCCGCCGCCCTGCGCACCGCCGGCCAGCCGGAACGGGCGGTGGCGGCGGTGGCCACCCTTCTCGACGGCTGTGACGCCGCCCCCTTCCCCCCGGGCCGCGGCGAGGTGGCGCGCCGCCGACCCGAGCACGCCCCCCAGGGTGGGCGAGCGAACGCGGGC
>CAZRGD010000211.1:0-5183 GCA_964599505.1 uncultured Nitrospirota bacterium
GGTGCGGAGCGCGCGTCGCCGGGGGGACCACGGAGCCGCAGGCGTGGGCGCCGGGGACCGTGAGGTGGCGCGCGGGGTCGGGGAAGAGGAGAGAGCCGGGTGGCGGGGGTGCGGGAGCGACGGAGGGGTGGACGAGCGGGTGGGGGAGCAGATGGCGGACGAAGAGCTGTCGGTCGGGGACTTCGTGGTCACCGGCGGTGAGATCCCCGCCCTGGCGGTGGTGGACGCGGTGAGCCGCCTGCTGCCCGGCGTTCTCGGTGACGACGCCTCCTCGGCGGAGGAGTCGTTTACCGACGGTCTCCTTGAGTATCCCCAGTACACGCGGCCGCGGGAGCTCGAGGGACACCCGGTGCCGGAGGTGCTGCTCTCCGGCCACCACGCCCATATCATCCAGTGGCAACGGCGCGAGGCGCTCCGCCGAACCCTGGCGCGGCGGCCGGAGCTGCTCGCGACGGCGGCTCTCACCGCGGAGGATCGTGTCATTCTTGCGGAGCTGGGGTGGGAGGGGTGAACACCACGGTTTCTTGCCCCGCTGCCGGCGATGGAGTATAAAGCGCGCCCTTTGGCCGATCCCTTCGGGAGAGCTCCGATGAACCTTGTGGATAAGATTGAGGCGCGCTACCTCCGTGACGACCTCCCGGATTTCCGTCCGGGGGATTCGGTACGGGTCCATGTGAAGATCCACGAGGCGGGCAAGGAGCGGATCCAGATTTTTGAGGGGGCGGTGATTGCTCGCAAGGGTGGCTCGTCGCGCGAGACCTTCACGGTGCGCAAGATCGCCAGTGGCGTTGGGGTGGAGCGTGTCTTTCCGCTGCATAGCCCGCGTATCGACAAGATCGAGGTGACCCGGCGTGGTCGGGTGCGTCGCGCCAAGCTCTACTACCTGCGTTCGCGCACCGGGAAGTCGGGCCGTATCCGCGAGCGGTAGGGTTCGCAAAAGGCCGGCTCCCGAGAATTCGCGCCCGAATTTGCGTCAGATTTGGAAGCGACGATTGAGCGAAACCGCAGGCGTAGTTGTGCTACGGCGAGGATTTCGTGATTGAGGAACGGCCGAAGATGGCGTGAAGACGGGATGCGAAAATCGGAAGCCAGCCTTTCGCGAGCCCATCGGGCGAGGGCGATGGCCGCCCTCCCGGAGGTGGTGCCTCTGTCGCTGGCGCCGGAGATCTCTCTCTACGCCTTCGACGCCGCCTATCGGGCGGCGTACGGCGGTCGCCTCGCGGGTGTCGACGAGGCGGGGCGCGGCCCCCTGGCGGGGCCGGTGGTCGCCGGTGCCGCGATCCTCGCTCCCGACGATCGCTTCGATTGGCTGGACGACTCCAAACGGGTGACGCCGCGCCGGCGGGATCGCCTCTTTGAGGAGATCACCGCTCGGGCGATCGCCTGGGGGATCGGGGTGGGGTCGGTGGCGGAGATCGAGGAGATCAACATCCTGCAGGCGAGTCGCCGGGCGATGGCCCGCGCGGTGGCGGCCCTCGGGGAGTCGCCTGAGGTGGTCCTGGTGGACGCAGTGACCATCCCCATGGCATTGCCGCAGGTGGGGCTGGTGAAGGGCGACCAGCGCAGCGCCTCCATCGCCGCCGCCTCGATCCTCGCCAAGGTGACCCGGGATCGGTTGATGGCGGAGTACGCGGTGCGCTATCCGGGCTACGGCTTCGACCGCCACAAGGGGTACCCGACGGCGAGCCACCGGCAGGCGGTGGCGCGCCTTGGGCCGTCGCCCATCCACCGCAAGACCTTCCGTGGGGTGCGTGAGTTTGTGGTGGCGGCCGACTAGCGGCGCCCACGGCGCCGGGGTGTGGGGCGAGCGGCGGGTGCGTCGTTACCTGCGCCTGCGCGGCTACCGGATTGTGGCGGAGAACTACCGCTGTCCCGCCGGGGAGGTGGACCTGATCGCCCGCCGCGGGCGGGTCCTCTGCTTCGTGGAGGTGAAGACCCGGCGCGGTGACGGCTACGGCTCGCCCCTGGAGGCGGTCACCGCCACCAAGCGGCTGCGGCTGCGGCGGGCCGCCGCCCATTACCTGATGGGGAGGCGGCTGCCGCCCGTGTGTCGCTTCGACGTGGCCGCGGTCCACCTCCACCCGCGCACCGGCCGGGCGCGGGTGGAGTATGTGGCGAACGCCTTCACGGAGGATGAGGGATGCGGGCGGTGGTCCAGCGGGTGGCGCGGGCGGCGGTTCGCTGTGGTACGGAGGAGCGGGCGATCGCCGCGGGGCTGTTGGTCCTGGTGGCAGTGGTGGCGGGCGATGGGGATGCGGACCTCGACTACCTGGTGGACAAGGTCGCCCACCTGCGAATCTTTGAGAACGAGGCGGGGCGCATGGATCGGTCGGTGGTGGACCTCGGTGGTGAGATTCTGGTGGTCTCCCAGTTCACCCTCGCCGCGAGCCTCGCCAAGGGGCGGCGCCCCGACTTTACCGGTGCCGAGCGGCCGGAAGTGGCGGCGCCGATGGTGGATGCGCTGGTGCGGCGGTTGCGGGCGGTGGGGCTTACCGTGGCCCAGGGGTTCTTTGGCGAAAACATGGAGGTGGCGCTGGTCAACGACGGGCCGGTCACCCTCTGGCTCGACAGCAGGAGACGATGATGGACGATCTGGACGGTTTTTCCGCCGCGGTCGTCGCCGAGGCGCGGCGGCAGGCGGAGGTGATCGAGCGGGGGGCGGCGGAGATCCTCCCGGAGGGCGAGCTCGTGGGACGGCTGGCGGCGTCGATCGATGACGGGCGGCCGCTGCGGGTAAAGGCGGGGTTCGATCCCACCGCCCCGGACCTCCACCTGGGCCACACGGTCCTCCTGCAGAAGCTCCGCCACTTCCAGGAGCTGGGCCACCAGGTGATTTTCCTCATCGGCGATTTTACCGCCACCATCGGCGACCCCACCGGGAAGCAGGAGACCCGGCCGGTGTTGAGCCCGGAGCAGATCGAAGCGAACGCGGCAACCTACCTGGAGCAGGTCTATACCATCCTCGAGCCGGAGCGCACCGAGGTGCGGCGCAATGGTGAGTGGTTCGGCGCCATGTCCGCCGCCGACATGGTCCGCCTGGCGGCACGCTCCACGGTGGCCCGACTGCTGGAGCGCGACGACTTCACCAAGCGGATGGCGGCGAGTCGCGCGATCTCCATCCACGAGCTCCTCTACCCGCTGATCCAGGGGTATGACTCGGTGGCCCTGGAGGCGGACGTGGAGGTGGGAGGGACCGACCAGAAGTTCAATCTCCTCATGGGGCGCGAGCTCCAGCGGGAGGAGGGCCAGGGGCAGCAGGTCGTGGTGATGCTGCCGATCCTCGAAGGGCTCGACGGGGTGCAGAAGATGAGCAAGAGCCTGGGCAACTACATCGGTCTCAGGGAGACGCCGAAGGCGATCTACGGCAAGACCATGTCGATCTCCGATGCGCTCATGGTGCGCTACTACGAGCTGGTGAGCGGCGTGGGGCCGGCCGAGGTCGAGCGGCTGCGTGTCGAGCTGGCCGCCGGCGGCGGCGACCCGATGGCGGCGAAGAAGAGGCTCGCCCGAGAGCTCGTCGGCCGGTTCCACTCGGGGTCGGCGGCGGCCGAGGCGGAGGCGGGGTTCGAGCGCGAGGTCCAGTCGGGGGGGGTGCCCGAGGAGGTGCCGGAGGTGGTGGTTCGCCTCGACGGTGAGCGCGAGTGGCTTCCCGGCGTCCTCACCAAAGCGGGGTTGACCCCGTCCACCAGCGAGGCGATCCGCATGATTCGCCAGGGCGCGGTGCGTGTAGAAGGAGAGCGGATTACCGATAAGGGGTACCAGATTGTTGCCGGAAAGAAGGTCCTGGTACGGGTCGGCAAGCGCCGCTACGCCCGGATCGATCCTCGAACGTAATCCCATGGAAACCGTGTCCGCCCCCACATACATGAACGATAGGGGTGTGGCGCGTGGCCGACAGGGCCAGTTGACGGCGGCGGTGCTCGCCATTCTCCTCCTTGCCGTGGTCGGATGCGGCGGCGGGTCGGACGGCGGCGGGAGCGCGGCGGATACGGGGCGCATCCTCGCCCTCACCGAGTCCACGGTCACCCACCCTGCCGGAGATGGAGAGATCGACGTTGATCCCCTCCGTCGCGGCCGCCGGGTCCAGACGGACCGTGTGCCGGTGATCTTCATTCACGGCTTCCACTTCCCCCTGAGCGGCGCCTCGCCCAGGAAGCAAATGGACGACCTGATCGGCGACCTCACCACCCGCGTCCCGACGTGGGACGACCACTATCAGGCGTGGCTCTACCAGTACGACCCCCTCAACCACCTCGACCGTTCCGCCGCCGAGCTTGCCGGCGAGCTGCATCGCATCCACTACCAGGGGCCGGTGATCCTCATCGGTTATAGCCAGGGTGGGTTGGTCGCGCGGAGCTTCGACACCCAATTTGGCGAGGAGTATCCGGTCGTTCTCCTCATCATGGTCGCCACCCCCAACGCCGGTCTGCCGCTGGAGGCGATGAAGGCGATGCTCCTGGAGGACATCAATCAACTCCCGGACCCCCTCCCCACCGCCCTCACCCGGGAGGTGGCGCGGGTGGTCTATCGGGAGCTCTTCGGTGAGCGGGAGGTGTCGACAGATCTCGCGGAGGGGAGCGCCTTTCTCGCTGGCCTGGCGCCGCCGCGTCCCGCCTACCATGCCTTTGCCGGCGTTGGTGCCGAGGCGAACCTCTTCCTCAACTATCTGTCCAACCTCGACCTCTATAATGGCCTAGCCAACGACGGCCTGGTCACAGTCGCGAGTGTCGAGGCCGGCTTGGTAGAGGGGCAGACGGCGGAGCTCCACCCCGGCGAGGGTTACCTGAACCGATCCCACATCGGGATCATCCGCGACGCCGCCCTTTTTGGGGCGATCGCGGAACTTCTCACGCCGAATGCCGCTGCTAGATCGTCGCTTGTAGAGGCGAGTGTCGTAACTCATTGAAAATGCGGCGTGTGGACCAATCCAAAAAGGGGTTGACGCGGGGAACGCCCTGCCCTACATTACCCCTCCCGTGGCGAGAAATCGCCTCTGGGGCGGTTCTCTGATAGTTGATAGACAGAATTTAGTCTAGCGGGCGTCCGCGATCTACAAGATCGCAAGGATCAGCTACATCCGTTATTGGATGTGGCTGTGTTTTTTTCTGATTAGCAGTTTAATTGGAGAGTTTGATCCTGGCTCAGAACGAACGCTGGCGGCGTGCCTAACACATGCAAGTCGT
>CAZRGD010000212.1:0-5182 GCA_964599505.1 uncultured Nitrospirota bacterium
CCCCCCACCTGCTCCCCGGTGCGGCCGAAGCGGCGCTCTCGGCCCTGGTAGGCACGGATCGCGTCGAGGAAGTCGGCGGTGGTGAAGTCGGGCCACAGGGTGTCGGTGACGTAGAGCTCGGCGTAGGCGAGCTGCCAGAGGAGGAAGTTGGAGAGGCGAAGCTCGCCGCTGGTGCGGATCATCAGGTCCGGATCCGGGTAGGCGGCGGTCTGGAGGTGGCGGGCGACGCACGGTTCGTCGACCTCCTCCGGTCGGAGGGTACCCGCCTCCACCTCCGCGACGATCGCCCGGGTGGCGGCGGTGATCTCCTGCCTTCCCGAGTAGGAGAGGGCGAGGTTGAGGACGATGGCGTCGCCGGAGGCGGTCTCGGCGCGCGCCCAGGCGAGGGTCTTCCGGACATCTTGCGGGAGCTCCTCGATGGCGCCGATTGTCTCCAGGCGGACCCCCTTTGCCTGCATCCGTGGCACCATCTTTTTGAGGTAGCCCTTGAGGATCTGCATCAGGGCCGCCACCTCCAGCTTCGGGCGGCTCCAGTTCTCGGTGGAGAAGGAGTAGAGGGTGAGGACCTCCACCCCGATCTCCTTGCCCACGTCGACGATTCCCTCCACCACCTCGGCGCCGCGCCGGTGACCGTCGAGGCGCGGCAGGGTGAAACGGCGCGCCCAGCGACCGTTGCCGTCCATGATGATCGCCACGTGGCGCGGCACGCGCTTCGGATCGAGGAGGGCGATCCGGTCGAGGAGCTCCTGGGAGAGAGGAGAGGTAGCCACGGTGTGTGTCTTCAAGGGGAGCTTCGATCTTAGGCGCCGGCCGCGAGAGGCGACAAGCTGGGGCCGCCCTCCCAGATTGTCGGCTGAAAATCTCGCGCAGAGACGCGGAGGCGCAGAGGGAGAAAAAAAGGAAGGCGTGGCGTCGTCCCTGTTGCGAGTGGGAATGGGGGTCCGGGTCGCTCGCGCAACCCAACGGGAGCCCCCTACTTTCGTGCCATTTCGTGGATTTCGTGGCCAAAAAACCGCCTTCCATGCGCCCTCGTCACACGCCCCGCACGACCGTTGGCGTCGATCTCCGGCCACTCGCTCTCTGCGACTCGGCGTTTCTGAGGATCAGCCGACGATCTGGCGCTCCCTTGAGCACCACCCCGGCCGGTGCGACAGTCGCCGGCCATGGTCCCCGCCGCTTCCGTCCCCACCGCCGCCTCCACTGCCCCCGCGCCGCCGCGCATCGACCTCCCCGATGCGGAGATGGAAAACGAGGCGCGCCGTCTCGCCGCGCGCTGCGGGATCACCCTGCCGGTGGCGCGGATCCTCGCCTGCCGCGGGATCACCGGGGAGGCGGTCGAGCCCTTTCTCATCCCGCGCCTGGACCAGATGCACGACCCGCTTCTCCTCGCCGACATGGCGCGTGCCGCCACCCGCCTCGCGGACGCGGTGGCGGCGGGCGAGGCGATCGGCATCTTCGCTGACTACGACGTCGACGGGGTCACCTCCTGCTCGCTCCTCACCGAGCTGTTCACCGCCTGCGGCGCCACCCTCCACCGCTACCTCCCGGATCGGCTGAAGGAGGGGTACGGCCTCAACGGCCACGGCCTGGAGGTTCTCGCCGAGGCGGGGTGCACGGTGGTGGTCACCGTCGATTGCGGGATCAACGCCCGCAAGCCGGCGCGCCGGGCGGGGGAGCTGGGGCTCGACCTCATCATCACCGACCACCATGAGGTGGAGACGCCGATGCCGGAGGCCTTCGCGGTGGTCAACCCGAAGCGGCCCGACTCCGCCTACCCCTTCCGGGAGATCTGCGGCGTCGGTGTCGCCTTCAACCTGGCGGTGGCGGTGCGCCGGGAGCTCATCGCCCGGGGCCACTTCGACGACCGCGAGCCGCCGGATTTGAAGTCGCTCCTCGACATCGTCGCCCTCGGGACGATCGGCGACATGGTGCCGCTCGTCGACGTCAACCGTGCCTGGGTGCGCCGTGGCCTGACCCTGATCAACGGCCGTCACCGTCCCGCCTTCCGGGCCCTGGCCCACGCCGCCGGTCTCGCCGACAAACCGCTCACCGCCGGCCAGGTCGCCTTTCAGCTCTCTCCGCGGATCAATGCCCTCGGCCGCCTCGGCGATCCCGCCGCCGGGGTGGCGCTGCTCACCAGTCACGACCCGCGGGAGGCGGAGCCCCTCGCCGAGCTGTGTCAGAAAGAGAACCAGCGGCGGCGCGGGATCGAGGGGCGGATTCTGGTGGAGGCGGTGGCCCAGGCGGAGGCGGCCGGGGGGGCGGCGCGGCGCGCCATCGTCGTCGCCAGCGACCGGTGGCACCCGGGGGTGATCGGGATCGTCGCCTCGCGCCTGGTCGAGCGGTACCACCGGCCGGCGGTGGTCCTGGCGGTGGCCGAGAAAACTGCCCGCGGCTCGGTGCGCTCCATCTCCGGAGTCGATATCCACCGGGTGCTCACCGGCTTCGCCGACCGCCTGCTCAACTTCGGCGGCCACCCGTACGCCGCCGGCCTGACCATGGAGACGGCACGGATCGACGAGCTCGCCGACTACCTCCACACCACCCTCGATCGCGAGGTGGCGGCGGCGCGCTGGCAGCGGACGGTGCGGGTCGACTCGGTCCTGCGCTTCTCCGAGGTCACCCTGCGCCTCATGGAAGAGCTCAAGCGGCTGGAGCCCTTCGGCATGGGCAACCGCGAGCCCCTCTTTCTCACCCGCGGTGCCCGTCTCACCCGCCTGCGCCGGATCGGCGACGGTAGCCACCTCGGGGTGGCGGTAGAGGAGGGGGGGACGACCTTCCCCGGCGTCTGGTTCCGCGCCGGCGACCGGATCGAGGCGCTGCGGGAGGCCGGGCCGCTGGACCTCGTCTACCGCCTGAAGCTCGACGATTATCGCGACCAGCTCCGCATCCAGGTCCAGATCCAGGAGGTGGTGTAGGGGCGCGCAGCGCGCGCCATGGATGGATGCGTCGTCCTTGGCCTCAGCACCCCTGCCCGGGCTTTGTGGGTAGGGGCGGGTTGTACCCGCGACCCGCGCCGCAGGCGCGGCAGGCCCGAAGGGCCTGGGTCGCCGGTGCAACCGGTACCTACCGAGGTCTCGTGGTGAAACCTCGCGAGCCGACGATCATCATCCCCCATCGACGTCCCTGCGTTGTGGTACGGTTTACTACCATGGCCGTCCGGATCGCCACCTCTTCCTCCTCCGAGGCCGGCACCTCCCTGGTGGAGGTGATGGTGGTGATGGCCCTGCTGGTGGTGCTGCTTTCGGGGTTTGCCGCCACGACGCGCAGCGTCGCGCCGTTCCACCGGTGGCAGGCGTCGAGCCGCGAGGTAGCGACCCTGTTACGAGCGGCGCGGGTCAGAGCGATCGCCAGCGGTCGCAACGTCATCGTGGATCTGGCGGTGAGCCGGGTAGGGGTGCGCGGCGACCCCACCCTGGCGGTGAACCTCCCTGCCGGCGTCACCCTCTCCCGCTTCCCGGCCGGGGGCGTCATTTTCACCCCGCGCGGGAGCTGCAACACGGTCGGTCCCCTCGAGCTCTCCGGCGGCGGCCTCGGCCACGCGGGCGAGATCACGAGCATCACCCTGGGGGTGGCCACCGGCCGCGTCCGTTTGCAGCGGTAGCCCCATGTTCTCTCCTGATCTCCCTGGCGGGTGGCTCCCCCGCCTCGGCCGGAACCACCCGACCCGCCGTAGCTGCAGAGCACGCGCCTCGATTTTCGCCGTAGGCGGAAATCGAGGCTTCACCCTGGTGGAGGTCCTCATCTCCCTCGCCATCCTCTCCGTCGGTCTGGTGGGGGTCGGGGCGATGGTGGTGACGGCACAGCGCGGCGCCGCGATCGACGAGATGCGCACCCGTGCCGACCTCCTCACCCAGTCGATCCTCGAAGAGGTCACCGCCGCCACCCGCCTCCCGGGCGCCTTCACCCCGGCGGGGGTCTTGCAGCTCGATCCGGCCCGGGTGGCGGCGTGGCAGGGGCAGGCTTCGACCCTCCCGCGGGGCACCGCACAGGTCGTCCTCCAACCCCTCCCCAACGTCCCCGGCAGCCGCCTCACGGTGACCGTGAGGTGGCGCGGCAGCGGCAATAAACCGTATCAATTCATTGCCAGCGAGCGCCTCGCCGCCCCATGAGCTCCCCCATGATGATTTGGGATACGCATCTTTCCTGGCCTCGAAGGTGCCCATCCCGTCGTTCGTCGGGATGCCCACCGATGTCCCCCCAGATCTCGATTTTCGCCGCAGGCGAAAATCGAGGCTTTACCCTCATCGAGCTGATGGTCGCCCTCACCCTGTCGATGCTGGTGATCGGTGGGGCCCTCCGCCTCCTCTCCGCCCAGCGCCAGGGGAACGAGCGCCACGACGCAATGGTCGACGTGCGCCAACGGGCCCGCTTCTGTCTCGACGCCATCGCCCGCGACCTCCACGCCACCGGCCTGTGGGCGCGGGCGCTGGATCCCACCACGGTGATCGCCAGCGCCAACAACGCCGGCCCCGTCGCCGGCACCGACACCCTCACCCTGCGCTACGTCTCCGGGGTGGAGGCGGCCACCATCACCACCCTGCCGCCCACCCTCACCCTCGCCTCTCTCGACTGGGATGGAGACGGTAACCCGGATCTCGATGGCGACGACTTCGGCGACGACAAGGCGGTCGACCTGGTGGTCAGCGAGGGCCCCTTCGGCGAGCGCGTGGAGCGGGTGGTGGCGACCGGGGTGGCGGGGAACACCTTGACCCTCCGTCCCCCCGGGGTGGTGGGGAGCTACGACCGGCCGATGGCCGGCGAGCTCAAACAGGTGGTGTACACGGTGAAGATCTTTTCGGCCCCCACCGGCGAGCGGATTCCGTGTCTCTACCGCGAGCGGGTGCGGTTCGACACCCACGGCCACCGCACCTCCCGGCGGCAGCAGCTCGCCACCGACATCGACGACCTCCAGCTCCGCTTCGGCGGCGCGCCGCCCGTTACCGACGACCTCGCCGCGGTGGGGGCTCCGAACGTCACCGCGGTGACCATCACCGTGGTGGCACGCAGCGACCAGGAGGTCCTCTCGACTCCTGCCCCCTTCTCCCAGACCCAGGACTCCACCCGCGCCCCGGCCGCCGACCGTCGCCTGCGTGCCAGCTACTCCCTCACGGTGGCGTTGCGGAACTAGGAGCCTGTCGGACTTATGCACGATCTACTGCGGAAAAGCGGATCTCGGCCC